>JBBSBT010000246.1:0-5405 GCA_038250985.1 Bacteroidales bacterium | reverse complement strand
GTGGTTGAAAACGACCAGCAGGTGTTCGTATTTCCCTGGGAAACAGGTTCGTTGTGCCAGTATGTTTTAAACTCATCCTTTGATGCAGGAATGTTAAATGTTGACGGATCAACCTGAAATGATTTGGATTGCTTAGGCGTAACTTTTTGTGATTCAAATTCTTCTATGCCTTTCAGAATGGTAGTTTGGAAGTAACCCGGTTTCGGGGTTTTAAAAGTTCCTTTATCTTTTATTAACGTTTGGGCAAATAATGCTGAACCACATAGTCCGATTGCCAGTAATAAAATTACGCTTTTCATTTAGTTTGATTTTATTTATTCATGAAATTAAATCATTCATTTAAGATATAACGAGTCGTTATTTTGCGAATGATTGAAAAATACTCATTTATACGAAAACGATATTATTTTTCCCTGTAATTTTTTCGCAGTAATGACACAGGAGTTTCATCTCGGTTTTATCCACAACTGTAAACCGGCTGGGAATATGCTCGACATTGGTAATGCAATTGGGATTAAAGCATTTTACAATTCGTTGAATGTGATCCGGAACCTCAACCTGTTTTTTTGCAGTTACTTCGAAATTCTCGATTTCAATAAAAGTAGCTGTGGGGGCAACCAGTGCGATTTTGTTTATTTCGGCTTTATCGAAATATGTATTGCTGACCTTGATGATGCCTTTTTTGCCGTATTTCTGACTTTCGAGGTTGTCGCCAAAAAGCACCTGGTTCTTATTGTTCTCGAGGTTGAGAATGTGCAGTACCTTGAACACATTATTGGCGGGAATATGATCGATTACAGTTCCGTTTTCAATGGCTGTAACATTCAGATGACGTTGATCTTTATTCATTTTTGTGAAGTATTTACCTTGTTTCTGAAATGCGTTATTTAACTCCTGCAATGGCTGCAAGCAATGCCTGGCGTACATAAACACCGTTTTCGGCCTGTTTGAAATAGAATGCCTGCGGGGTTTCATCCACGTCTTCGCTGATTTCGTTGATTCGTGGAAGCGGATGAAGTATTTTCATATTGGGTTTGCACCCTTCGAGCATAGCTTTTTTAAGCACATAGCTGTTTTTTACCTTTTCATAGTCAAGTGGATCACTGAAGCGTTCCTGTTGTATCCGGGTCATGTAAATGATATCGGCAACAGGCATTATGTCAGCGAGTTCGGTGTATTGATGATACTCAAGATTGGTGTTTTTTATGTGCATTTTACTGGAACTGGGCAATTTCAACTGTTCGGGCGAAACCAGGTGAAAAGTAGCATTGAAGTTGCACATGGCCTGAACCAATGAATGCACGGTGCGCCCGTATTTTAAATCCCCGACAAATGCGATATTCAGGTTATCGAGCGTTCCCTGAGTCTGCATGATGGTATACATGTCGAGCAGGCATTGGGTCGGGTGCTGGTTGGCACCATCGCCGGCGTTGATTACCGGTACCGAAGATACTTCGCTGGCCCAGCGCGCAGCTCCTTCGCGCGGATGGCGCATCACGATAATATCGGCATAGCTGCTTACCATTTTAATGGTATCTTTCAGCGTTTCTCCTTTTTTAACACTTGTCGATCCGCTGTCGCTGAAGCCAACAACGCGGGCTCCCAATCGGTTGGCAGCAGTCTCGAAACTTAACCGTGTACGTGTTGAAGGTTCAAAAAAGAGCGAGGCTACAACATGATTGTTTAATAATTTCTGGTTGGGATTTTTCTCGAAGTCAGCTGCAATATCGAGTATCCGCAGGTACTGTTCTTTAGTGAAATCGGTAATTGAAACCAGGTTTTTATCTTTCATTGCGTGCAAAATTTTTTGAGGTTATAAAATTACAAATTGTATAGCGAGTCTGGTTACGATTGTTAATACTTTATCATAAAAAAAGCGACCGTCGCCGGCCGCTTTTAAAATTATGTGTTATTTAACGAGGTTGTGCTTCTTTACAAACTCATCGAGGATGCCTGCCAGGTCGGGTTTACCGATTTCCTGAAGGTCGTAACCCACTTTTACACAAGGTTTAGTGATTTTGATAATCCGGTTGAGATCGATAGGAGTTGCGATAACAACAGCATCGCATGGAGTGTTTGCGATAGTTTTCTCCAGGTCGCGGGTTTGTTCTTCACCGTATCCCATTGCCGGAAGTAGAGTTCCGATATTCGGATAGATTTTAAATGTTTCGGCCAGTTTTCCAACGGCATAGGGTCTTGGGTCAACCAGTTCGGCAGCACCGAATTTATTGGCAGCAACGGTACCTGCACCGATTTTCATCTCACCATGGGTAAGTGTCGGGCCGTCTTCGACAACCAAAACACGTTTGCCGCGGATCAGTTCAGGTTTGTCAACGGTAAGCGGTGAGGCTCCGTCAATGACCAGGGCATTTGGATTAATCTTGGCGATATTGTTACGAACGATCTGGATATTTGCATTGTCGGCTGAATCAATTTTATTGATAACAATAGCATCGGCGATGCGGGCCATAACTTCACCGGGATAATATCCTACCTCAGCACCCGGGCGGTGTGGGTCGGCAACACAAATGGTAAGGTCAGGTTTGTAGAACGGGAAGTCATTATTTCCGCCATCCCATAATACTACATCGCAACCATCAGGATCTTTTTCGGCAGCGCGGAGAATATCAAGGTAATCAACACCAGCATAAATAACGTTGCCACGAACTACATGTGGTTCGTATTCTTCCATTTCCTCGATGGTGCATTTGTGTTTTTTCAGATCTTCAACCGTTGCAAAACGCTGAACTCTCTGCTCGTTAAGGTCGCCATAAGGCATAGGGTGACGAACTGCTACAACCTTCAATCCTTTTGCCATAAGGATTTCGACGATACGGCGTGAAGTCTGGCTTTTTCCGCAACCGGTGCGGGTAGCTCCTACTGCAATCACCGGCTTGGTACTTTTAATCATGGTTTCGCCGGGTCCGAGAAGGATAAAA
This sequence comes from Bacteroidales bacterium, assembly GCA_038250985.1. Lineage (GTDB taxonomy): Bacteria > Bacteroidota > Bacteroidia > Bacteroidales > UBA4417 > UBA4417. The sequence goes on along the minus strand of JBBSBT010000246.1, from coordinate 2,466 downwards.
TTAGCGCCACAGGCATTTACAAGGGCACTCACATTCATAACACGTGGATACGGTACATCGCTGTATGCGAATACACAATCAACCACATTTAAATCTTTGATAAGTTTTGGGAGATCCTGTTCCAGGTAAATGGGAATTCCATTTGGGTAAAGATCAGCACCGGCCAGTTCTTTTGGGTACTTACGGCCATCAATGTCAGGAATTTGGGCAGCAGTAAAAGCAACTACATTATATTCAGATTTTCCTCTGAAAAATGTGTTGAAATTGTGAAAGTCGCGCCCTGCTGCTCCGATAATAATTACGTTACGTTGCATAAAGGATTGTTTATTGTTTAACAGTATGAATTGTGTAATTAATAATCTTGTTGATGCCTGCAAAGTTAGAGGTTTAAACTTGCTGACAAAATTTTTTATAAACTTCTTAAACGTTGTAATACCAACGCTTATAGCATCTATATTTTCCAGATATGTTGGCGCTGTTGGTTTATAGATTTTATAGCTTCTATAAGTCAATGATAATAGGGATTTCAGCTTAAAATAAATCAGAAAGGATGAAGAAAAACTTCCGTATTCCACCTAAAAAACGTACTTTTGCATCTTTATAAATTTCCCCGATGATAGAGCAACTATTGACTGATAAAGTAACCGAAGCAGTTAAAACTTTATACCAGCTTGAGGCATCGCCTTCGCAGATTCAATTGCAGAACACCCGTAAAGAATTTGAAGGTGATATTACCCTTGTAGTTTTCCCGTTTACAAAAGTATCGCGCAAGTCGCCTGAGGCTACAGCAGCTGAGATCGGAGAGTATTTAAAGGTAAATGAGGATGCCGTTGAAGGCTATAATGTAATCAAAGGATTTCTAAATATCTCGATAAATCAGGAATACTGGCTTTCCTTTCTTTCGGCGAATTACAGAGCCGGGGAATTTGGTTTCAGGGAAATGGATAACGGTCATCAGGTGGTTGTTGAATATTCGTCGCCAAACACCAATAAACCGCTACATTTAGGACATATACGCAATAACCTGCTTGGCTTTTCGCTTTCGCGGATTTTGCAGGCTGCCGGTAAAAATGTCGTGAAAGTGAACCTGGTGAACGACCGTGGAATTCATATCTGCAAGAGCATGCTTGCCTGGCAGCGTTGGGGAAATGACGAAACTCCCGAAAGCAGCGGGCTTAAAGGTGATCATTTAGTTGGGAAATACTATGTGATTTTTGACAAACATTTCAAAGAAGAGATTGCTGTTCTGGTTACTGAAGGAATGAATCCTGAAGAAGCAGCTAAAAAAGCTCCTCTTATTATCGAAGCCCAGCAGATTCTTCAAAAGTGGGAAGCCGGTGATAAAGAAGTGATAAATCTCTGGAAGAAAATGAATGGCTGGGTGTATGACGGGTTTGCAAAAACTTATCAAACTTTGGGTATTGAATTCGATAAAACCTATTACGAGTCGCAGACCTACCTGCTTGGAAAAGAATTGGTTGAAGAAGGTGTGCAAAAAGGTGTTTATACCCGTCGTGCGGATGGTTCCGTGTGGATTGACCTGACCGCTGATGGAATGGACGAAAAACTCCTGCTCCGCAGCGACGGCACTTCGGTATATATGACGCAGGACCTGGGCACTGCCATGCAGCGTTACGAGGAATACAAACCTGAACAGCTTATTTATGTGGTTGGCAATGAACAGGAATATCATTTCAATGTGTTGAAAGTAGTATTGAAGCACCTGGGTTGTACATGGGCGGAATCCATTTATCACTTATCGTATGGCATGGTCGAGCTGCCTGCCGGCAAAATGAAATCGCGCGAAGGCACCGTGGTCGATGCCGATGACCTGATGCAGGAAATGTTCGATACTTCCGAGGCTATGGCGAGGGAACTGGGTAAAATTGAATCCTTCGACGATGAAGAAGCCAAAAACCTTTACCGGACTATCGGGCTTGGCGCATTAAAATATTTTATACTGAAAGTGGACCCGAAAAAGAACATGTTGTTCAACCCGGCCGAATCGGTTGATTTTAACGGCAATACCGGGCCATTTATACAATATACTTATGCCAGGATAAAATCGGTACTCCGAAAAGCTGCGGATGCCGGTGACGAAGTTTCGTTTTCAACTTTACAATCTGTCCAATTAATGCCACAGGAGAAGGAATTGCTGAGGAAGATTCATGATTTTCCGGCCATAGTTGCACAGGCGGCTGAATTGCATAGTCCGGCTATTGTTGCTAATTATGCATTTGACCTGGCATCGGAATACAACCGTTTTTATCATGAACTCACAATCCTGAAAGAGGAAAACCTGGCTAGCCGGGCTTTAAGGCTCAGTTTATCGCAGTTTACCTCGAAAGTGATTGCCAACGCCTTGTGGTTGCTGGGAATTGAGGTTCCGGAAAGGATGTAGAAATTTTTTATCCGGGTGATGCGATTTTTAATCGCATTCTTTGACTTCAGCTATTGAAAATTGCT
>JBBSBT010000245.1:0-5418 GCA_038250985.1 Bacteroidales bacterium | reverse complement strand
GTTGCATATCAGAGGTCAGGAATTAGATTTAACAACGGCAAGAGCTCTTTTCAGCCTTTTCTTGATATTGGCTTCGACCACATAAAAATCGATAAGCGGTGCAAAGGCATTCATTAGCAGAATGGCAAGCATAGTACCTTCGGGATAGGCCGGGTTAAACACCCTCACCATTATAGCTAAGAAACCGGCAAGGAATCCATAAATCCATTTACCCCGGTTTGTTTGTGAAGCTGTAACCGGGTCAGTTGCCATAAAAACCATTCCGAACAGGAAGCTACCCATCATAATCTGTGTCAGCGGGCTCAAAGTCATGTATGGATTTGCGGCAAATGCATTGAATATTAATGTCATACTTATCCCGCCCAGTAAGCCTGAAAGTATGATACGCCAGCTGCCAATGCCAGTGGCAATAAGGATTACAGCGCCAATGAGAATAGCAAGTTTTGAAGTTTCGCCTATTGAGCCCGGTATGAATCCAAAGAAAAGATCGTGTAAGGAAGGTATCTGGTCGATAGCACCCGAAGCGGCTTTCGAAAGCGGAGTAGCACCCGAAAAACCATCCACAACACCAACACCTTTAGTTAGACCGCCGGTCCAGATGGTATCGCCGGTAATTTTTGCAGGATAAGCAAAAAATATGAATGCCCTTGCCAGCAAGGCCGGGTTAAAAACATTCATTCCGGTACCGCCAAAGGTTTCCTTTCCAATGACCACAGCAAAAATACTAGCAACTGCAACCATCCAAAGCGGAATATCGACAGGCATAACTAAGGGGATAAGCATTCCTGAAACGAGGTATCCTTCGTTCACTTCTTCGTGACGATACTGTGCAAAGATAAACTCAACACCCAAACCTACGATATATGAAACAGCTACGATCGGGATTACTTTCATCAGGCCATAACCGACTATTGCGGTAAACCCGGGTGCTTGCCCTAGCGAAAGAAAATGCTGGTAACCCGTATTCCAGATGCCAAAAAACAATGCTGGGATCATGGCAATAATTACCATCGACATGGTACGTTTCATATCGACGGCATCGCGGATATGACTTCCCCTGAAGGTGGTTTTATCGGGCACAAAAAGGAAGGTCTCGAATGCATCGAAAGTTGAGTGTAGTTTCTCAAACTTTCCGCCTTCCTTAAATTGCGGCTTTATCTTATCAAGATAATTACGTAATGCTTTCATTTAGTATTGTTGAAGTTTCTTTTAATAGTGCTTGGTGTTGGGTGCATGGTGCTTAGTGCTTAGTGCTTGGTGCTTGGTTCAGATACATTGGGTTTAACATTAAAAACTTTAAATTTTGCTTAATCCCTAAATCCCAACCACTAAAGCCTAGATCCGTCTGAGTGATTTAACTCATTTCCTTTCGTATCAGATCGAGCCCTTTGCGGATAATATGCTGAATTTCAGTCTTGGATGTATCAATAAACTCAACAAGAGCAAAGTCTTCCTCATCCACTTCATAAATCCCCAGGTTTTCCATCAGATCTATATTTTCGGCAAGACAGGCTTTTATCAGCTGCATCGGGTAAATGTCCATAGGAAACACCTGTTCATATTTACCTGTCATTACATACGCACGCTCAGCACCATGAAAATTGGTATCGAGACGGTATTTCCTGTTTGGCGTTAAAAACGAAGCGAATGATTTCGAGAAACTGAATTTGTTAAGTCCCGGAAGTGCCCATCCTAAAAATTCATAATAATTACCTTCAGGAATTACGGTGAACTGGTTGTGATAGAAGCCCAGGTAACCATCGGATTTAATACGGGTGCCGGTAAGTACGTTGCCGCTGATGATACGTAGCGTTCCACCTGTCAGATTATTTTTTACCAGGGCTCGTGCCGAAGCTCCTTTATACATTTTAAAATATTTCCCAATTTTCACTTCCGAGCCACACAGAGGAATGATAACTGAAGCATCATATATTCCTTTTGTAAAAAGTTTTCCGATGATGATAACATCCTGCAGATTAACAACCCACACTATTTCACCTTTATTGATCGGGTTCGTTTTATGAATTTGAATGCCGACATTTCCGGCAGGATGAGGCCCTTCGTAATAAGTAATATCTGTATTGCTTACTTTCGGAAAATCATTTTTGCCTCCTGGTAAGCCCAGTTTTACCGGTGCTCCTGCAAGCTTTGCCAATACATCAATGCCTGCCTGGAAATCAGAAACACTTTCCTTCACAATCAATGAATAATCAGGCGCCAAAGGGGATGTATCGAAACCTGAAACGTAAATTCCTTTGGGTGTATCCACAGGATTGGCAATAATGGAATAGGGACGCTGCCTGATCACCGGCCAGACACCACTCTTCAGCAGTTTTTCAATAATTGCTTCACGCCCGGTTTCAGATATAACAGATTTCCCGAAGTCTTCGAACTCCGGCTGATCACCTGATTTTATCCTTATTTCTTCCAATACACGTTTATCTCCCCGGCTGATTTCTTCAATAATTCCGCTGACAGGAGACGTAAAAATGATGTTCTCGCGGTATTTATCGATAAAAAGAGGGGTTCCGGCTTTCACAGAATCACCTTCTTTCACCATTAAGCGAGGGAAAACGCCAATGAAATCAGTAGGTTTTATCGCATAAAACCTGGCATCGATGGCTGAAATTTCTTTTTTTGCCTCTCCTATCAGGTTGATATTGAGGCCCTTTTTAATTCTTATGGTGTTGGCCATAATGTGTATGTATAACCTTTATTTTAATTTGTAAACGAATCGACAAATATAGATAAAAATAAATGTCTATTTTCGTATATGTGCAAATTCTGAATAGAAAATTCCTCTGAAATTTTCAGTATGCCTTATTAATCTCCGGGTTTTTAAAAACCGAGTTAGTTTTTCCCCGGGAAAACTGACCTGAATTCTCCATCAAAAAAGTTGCCCGGATAATAATATGGCATCATTCGTGTTATTCAACAGGTATATGTGCATATAATTTACATTTGCATTATGAAATATCTCATTCAATATAAAAGATGAAACCAAGATACTTTATAACCGGATTTATTCTGAGCCTGTCTTTACTATTTTCGATGCCTTCAGCAGGAAAGCCTGTAGTAAACGGCCCTGACACAACTGATTTTTATTCAGCCGGATTTTTACGTAACGATAACTTCGAGTATCAGTATTATATAAAGTCGGTTGAACTATCGCGGGTAGGTTTTGAGCTGGCTGACCCGATCATTACTCTGAACACGGATGAACGCTTCCAGGTTGGCTTTGATGATTTGCAGGGAAGCTTTAAACAATATTATTACCAGTTAAGGCATTGCACTGTGAACTGGGAGAAATCGGATCTTTTGCCAAATGAGTACCTGGAAGGCCTGGATGAAGAACAGGTTGAGGAGTATCAATCCTCTTTTAATACCCGCACAGCATACACTCATTATGAATTCCAGTTTCCGGGTGATCGCCTGGTCATTAAGAAATCAGGAAATTATATTTTAAGAGTATACTCCCGCGACCAGCAGGGGAATGAAATAAATGCTTTTACGCGCAAGTTCCTGGTAGTTGACCCTAAGGTTACCATTACAGCAAATATTGGCCGCGCCGGAACCTCTGAAGATTTTGAAACCAAGCAGGAAGTTGATTTCGTCGTCCATACTTCAGGATACCGTATTGATGCCCCCTACCAGGATATAAAAGTTGTAATCCTTCAGAACTGGCGCTGGGACAATGCCATGACCAACCTTAAACCGTATATGGCCACTAACGACAAGCTTGATTATTCATTCGACAATGGTACTAACCTGTTTGACGGCGCTAATGAATTCAGGCGATTTGATATAAAAAGCGTTAAATCTCTTTCGGAAAAAGTGCGGGAAATTACATATGATGACACAGTGTTTTATGCAAAACTCTGGGACAGTGAAAAGCGTACATATAAAAAATACGCCATGGATGAAGACATCAACGGAAAATTCCTTTTAAAAGACGATGATGATGGCCCCGTTTCGAATTATGGCGAGTATGTTGTTGTGAAATTTTTTCTTCCTTTCGATGCACCTATTGTGGAAGGCAACCTCTATGTTGCAGGAGGCTTCAACTGCTGGCAATATACGCCCGAAAATAAAATGGAATATAATTTCCGGCGTAAAGCGTATGAAGCCAGTATCCTCTTCAAGCAGGGTTATTTCAACTATTTGTATGTGATGCTGCCTAACCATTCGAAAGCAGGAGATGCCACCTGGATTGAAGGAAACCATTCAGAAACAGTAAATAATTATACGATTCTGGTTTATCACCGTCAGCGTGGCGAATTGTATGACGAACTGATTGCAACAGGCAATTTCCTGAGTGGCAAGTAAAAATCAGTGTTGTATAGTTCAGGCAACTATTGCAGTACAATTTTTGTTGTATAAACCACTTTTTTGTTACTTCGAAACTGCAACAAATACATCGCGGCATGTAAATTTCCAAGATTTACAGCAAAATCAGTATCGCTTTGTAATTTTTGTGCCATCACGAGTTTACCATTCGTGTTGTAAATAAGAAGTTCCGCTAATTTTATACCTGTTTTTACTAGTAACTGCTTTTGGTATAAAGTGCAGGTAATTGCATTATTTGCAAAGGATTCAGCATCCAGCCCAAGTTGCTTTTCAGTATATTTCAAAATTTCCTGAACCCATAACGCATACATCTTCCTGCTGGGATGAAGCCCGTCGGAAGCAATCAGGTCAGGCTGGCTTAACCCGCTGCGGGAAACCGGAGTTATATCAATATATTTAACATGATACTTTTCGGTGATCTGCCTGTTTACGGTATTAAACTGGTCAATCTGTGCACTGATTGACGGATTTCCTTTACCGTATGGAGTATAAGCGTAATCAGGGATTGACAGAACAAAAACATGCTCAGGGTAATCACCTGCCAGTTTTATAGCTGTTTTGAGTAAATCTTCAAATTCAGTTGTGTACATCTCTATGCTTCTACCCTGGTATTGATTATTCACTCCTATGAGAAGAGAGACCAGGTTGTAACCCGTTAACGGCTGCTGCTGGATTATGGCATTAATTAAATTATCAGTGCGCCATCCTGTTTGCGCAATAATTTTAACTTCCTGAACATTAAATCCCTTGTATGATAGCGCAAAAGCAAACTGGCTGGGCCAGCTGTCGCCGGCAGCTACACTCTGACCAATAGTGTATGAATCGCCCAGGGCAAGAAAATGAACCGGATCGCTTATCTTAATATTTTGAGTAAAGCCGGAAATGAAAGTTATGAAAAGGGTAAAAAGTGTCAAAGTGTATTTCATCGGAAATGTTTGCGCACACATCACAACAACAAAAATTTATTTTTGTTTGAGTGGCATCCCGGGTTGTAGCAGCAGAATTTGATATATAAATTCAAATGAATCAGGCAAATCGCCAATTGCGAATACTAATTAAATGTTTTGAGAT
>JBBSBT010000244.1:0-5436 GCA_038250985.1 Bacteroidales bacterium | reverse complement strand
GATTCAGGCGATGACGATCTTTTTAACCGCATTCTTTGGTTTGCCATGAAAGGCAACGCAAAATACCCGAAACGGTACAGCGGGAAAGATTTGGATTAGGTAATCTGAATTATATAAACGAAAATGGTTTATTGAAAAGACAAAGGCTACCTTTAACAGGTAGCCTTTGATAATTAATTAATTCAATGTATTAGCTTTCGCATCCACAATCTATACCACACCTGCCTTCCATTATTTTAATCACGCCTAATTCCCTTCCCACTTTGGTGAAAGCAGCTACACATTTGTCGAGGTGTTCACGCTCATGTGCAGCTGATATCTGAACCCGGATACGGGCTTTGTCTTTCGGTACAACCGGGTAGTAGAATCCTATTACATAAATTCCTTCGTCGAGCAGCCTGGCGGCCATTTCCTGGCTGAGTTTTGCATCGTAAAGCATTACGGCGCAAATGGCGCTTTGTGTAGGTTTGATGTCAAACCCAACTTCGAGCATTTTCTCAACAAAATAGTCTGTGTTTTCGTGAAGCTTGTCCTGCAATTCATTGGTTTCGCTCATCATCTCAAACATACGAATGCCTGCAGCTGCAACTACCGGAGGTATTGAATTGCTGAAAAGATAAGGGCGTGAACGTTGACGAAGCAAATCGATAATTTCTTTTTTACCGGTTGTAAACCCGCCAATCGCTCCACCGAAAGCTTTTCCTAAGGTGCCGGTAATGATCTCAATTTTGCCTTTCAGGTTGTGAAGTTCAGTAATACCGCGACCGGTTTTCCCGACAACTCCTGCCGAATGGCATTCATCCACCATAATCATGGCATCGTATTTCTGGGCCAGGGCATAAATTTCGTTCAGCCTTGCTGCGTTTCCATCCATGGAGAAAACGGCATCAGTAACGATAAGCCTGAAATTTTGAGCTTGTGCCAGTTTCAACTGTTCTTCCAGGTCGGTCATATTGGAATTTTCATACCGGTAACGTTGTGCTTTACATAGTCTTACACCGTCGATAATAGAAGCATGGTTGAGTGAATCGGAGATAATGGCATCATTTTCACCCAGAAGAGGTTCAAAAACTCCGCCATTGGCATCGAAGCAGGCAGCATAAAGGATGGTATCTTCAGTTCCGAAAAACTCTGCAATTTTAGCTTCCAGAGTTTTGTGGAGGTCCATGGTGCCGCAGATAAAACGCACCGACGAAAGGCCGTAACCATGTGTATCAAGAGCTTCTTTGCCAGCAGCAATCAGCTGCGGATTGTTTGAAAGCCCAAGGTAATTGTTAGCGCAGAAGTTGAGCACTTCGGCACCCGAACTGATCGTGATTTCGGCACCCTGAGGCGAAACGATAACGCGTTCGTTTTTAAACAATCCTGCATCTTTTATTCCTGCCAGTTCCTTGGTAAGGTGATCCTGAAATTTAGTGTACATAGTATCTTGGTATCTTTATTTTTAATTAAATCGTGTTAAAAATGGTTATTATTTGCAGGCAAAGGTAAAAATTATTAGACGCGATAAAAGGAAAACCATTAAATTGTAACGCTAAATTAATGCGGTTTCGCAACTAACTGTCTTAGTGTCAGTAAAACACTTATTTTGTGATTTTAAATGGTTCAATATCAATAGAATAAAATTATCATAAAGTACCTTAAATATAGGTTGAGGTAAACAAATTTGTTTAAATTTGCCGCACTTTCAAAAATAATAGTACACTAAAATCGTCGTTCGGACATGAAGAATATTCTCGTAATCGGGGCGGTAGGCCAAATAGGATCGGAGCTTACCATGAAACTCAGGAAAAACTATGGTAACAGTCATGTGGTGGCCGGATATTTCCGCCCGGAACCAACCGGCGAACTACTTGCTTCGGGTCCGGCTGAATATGTTGATGTAACTGTGGCTTATGAAATTGCTGATATTGTTAAAAAATATAAAATTGATACGATTTATAATCTGGCAGCTATTTTATCGGCAGTAGGTGAAACCAAGCCACTGATAGCCTGGCAGATAGGTGTAGGCGGTTTAATGAATTGCCTGGAAGTCGCCCGAGAATACAATTGTTCGCTTTTTACACCTAGTTCAATCGGATCTTTCGGTCCAAGTACACCGCTTAATCATACGCCACAGGATACCGTTCAGCGTCCGGAAACCATGTATGGCATTACCAAGGTCACTGGCGAATTGCTTAGTGATTATTATCATAAAAAATTCGGTGTTGACACCCGCTCGGTGCGTTTCCCGGGAATTATTTCAAATGTTACTTTACCAGGCGGAGGTACAACCGATTATGCCGTCGAAATTTTTTATGAAGCCGTTAAAACCGGTAAGTATACCTGTCCGCTGGGTGCCGGTACTTTCCTTGATATGATGTATATGCCCGATGCTCTTGATGCAGCCATCAACCTGATGGAAGCCGATCCTGCAAAACTCATTCACCGCAATTCATTCAATGTTACGGCAATGAGTATTGATCCGGAAATGATTGCCGCCGAAATCCGCAAACATATTCCCGGTTTTACGCTTGATTACAAAGTGGAACCCGTAAAACAGGGTATTGCCAATTCGTGGCCAAACAGCATGGACGATTCCTGTGCCCGCGACGAATGGGGCTGGAAACCCTCATGGAATTTGGAAAGTATGTCCTCCGATATGCTTCATGCTATCCGGGATAAAAAAGACAAGGGATTGATATAGCGAAAGTGGATGGGAACATCCCGAAGTTAAATTCAGCAAAAAATTTGTACAAAAAAGCACCTTTAACCGGGTGCTTTTTGTTGCTTACTGCAATCTAAAACTATAGGTTTACTGATTCCCGTATTCCTTCCGGATACAATACTTTATCGAATGCAAATGCTTTGTCGAATTTTGAAGAATCAAAAATATACTCTGAATCATATTGATAAAGCATTTCAATACTTTCCTTTATAATCGGGTTGAAAAGCCCCGCCATTTGTATCATCATCCTGGGCAGAACGGTGATTTTAGGTTTCATATTAAGCTCTGCAGCAGCTATTTCAACAACCTGCTGCCCGGTCAAAATATTCATATCCGTTGGCAAATGCCAGGTTTGATTATACGCTGATGGTGTATTGCCGAGAAGGGCAGTGGCTTTTCCGGCATCAGGTGTGTAGGTGAACGAATGTTTCAGGTTTTTACTGATCATAAGCTGTGCGCTCTTTCCTTTTTTCATGTTTTCGAAAACCATCATGTTCAGGAAACTATTATAGGTTTCAGGACCGTAAAAATCGGCAGAACGTGCAATTAATGCCGTTAATTCTCCTTTTTTGACTTCGTCCAGCAGCATGGTTGCTATCCCGGCTCTCACCTCACCCTTGCGGCTGCAAGGATTGAAAGGCGTTTCTTCGGTCATGGGTCCAATTACTTTCCCGTACATATATACGTTATCGAAAAATACAAGTTTAGCGCCGTTTTCCTTGCAGGCTTTAATAACGTTCTGCATCAATTTCGGCCATTGTTCCTGCCAGATTTTAATATTGTAGGTTAGACCGGCAGTAAGATAAACTATTTCTGATCCTTTTACGGCCTTCATTACCTGTTCGGCTGATGTAAGATCGGCTGAAACAAGTTCTTCCTTTCCTGTTACGGTTTTAGGGTTTCGGCTTACCAGCCGGATGCTGCTAGTATATTCCGACAATGTTTTTGAAATATGGTTGGCTATTATGCCACCTGATCCTAATATTGTTTGCATAGTATTATTGTTTTTATAAAATTATAGTTCATCCTAAGATTAGAAAAAGATAAAACGGCGAAATGGCTGTTTTGTTGAAATAAATATAATTTATTATGAGTATCGGGAAACATTAATAAGTTGGTTATTGATGAATAAATATTACCCCTCCGCCTGTCGGCACCTCCCCTGATCCCGATAGCTATCGGGACAGGGGAGGCAGATATTAACTAACAGAACTGAAATCTGATAAGTTAGTATAAGCCTACTCCCTCCATATTTTTTGGGAGAGCTGGGGAGCGTAAATTAAAAAATAAAACTTTTCTGTATCTTACCTGATACTCATATAATTTATTACCGGGTGAGCCGCTTCAGTAAAGGGGAATTATTCCTTCTCCCCAAACACAATCGCCTGGTAAATATATATTTCAGTGTCTTTATCTTTCCACCCGTCCCATCCTATCCCCGCTTTATCACGGGCGCAATGGCCGAGGAATTGATCCAGGCTCCAGCCGGTATCAGTGGCTACCTGGGGTAAAAATGTTCCGCTCCGGCCTCCTTTTTTTATATAAATGCCATCGATGCCCAGCTTGATCTTGCTCACATCGCTTATTTTCTGCAACGGAGTGAGCACGGATATTTCAATGTCGATAAGTTTCATTTCAGCAGGAGTAACCCTGTCGAAGCGGTAATCGTGTGTGGCTGCAGATACGGACATCTGCTGAACAATACTGTAAAGCGGGTTATCCGATTCGAAATGCCCGATACATCCCCTGAGTTCGCCGTTTTTTTTCAAAGTAACGAAAGCCCCGGCTTTGTTTTTCAGATCACCGGGTAATGAACCGGCATCCACTGAGGGAATGTGGTTTTCGGATAAGTAGGTGTTTATTGTTTGGCGTGCAATCCGCAACAATTCTTGCTTTTCCAGGTCCGCAAGGGTATTTGTTTTTGACTTTTCTTTCGAAACGCTCAATGCGTAATAACCCACAACCCGATCCTTTTCACCATATCGTGTATCACCTGAATTTTTATATAAAACCTGCTTATAGGATATTCCTGGCTTATCCTGCGTGAGACGCATCAGTGTTAGTACTGATGGCCATGAGCAGCAGCCTGTTACCAGATTATCGACCTTTTTTTGCGTACAGTTTTCCACTGCATTCAGAAACTGATCCGGATCGTTGGTTACAATTGCATCAGCCAATTGCTTATCACTTTTTACGGCAAAGTTGTAAGCCGGATAGTGTGAAAAATCTGTACTGATCACAAATAGATTTTCGGGTAAAAAATAAGGCCTCAGCGCTTTTGCAATCTGTTCGCAGGTTTTCGGATCCTGTGTTCCCAGCAGGATGGGGACAATTTTAAAACCAGGTTTTAAATGATACTGCAGGAAAGGAACCTGCACTTCAATACTATGTTCTGATTGCTGGTATTGCGGATCGAAGGCTAAAACTTTATTATCTGACACAAGTTTCTGTGCAATTTCCAGGTCCGTCGAAACGGTTCCCAACGGTGTGATATAATTGCCGATGCTATAAACAGAGGCACCCGGGAACGAATTGCGATGACTACTCCCCAGGATAAAGATGGTTTTGTATTCCCTGGTTTCATCCAGCTGGTTGAAAGCGGCTGCGGCTACTTCACCCGAAAACACATACCCGGCATGTGGCGAAATAATTGCCAGTACATCCCGGTTGGTATCAGGGGAAGGAACTTCTGCAAAAAATAATTTCATCATCCTTCGTATCTCAACCGG
>JBBSBT010000243.1:0-5443 GCA_038250985.1 Bacteroidales bacterium | reverse complement strand
ATTACGGATAATACAGCTCCGATAATTGCGTCATTACCCCAGGCTACAACTATCGATTGCCCGGCAAGTCCTGAATTTGCAATTGCTACCGCGACAGATGATTGTGGAAGTGATTTCACACTAACTTATAATGATGTCAGAACGGACGGAAATTGTGCCGGCTCATACAGTATCACCCGGACATGGACTGCAATTGATGTATGTGGAAATACATCAACTGCTTCGCAGGCTATAACTGTTCAGGATATAACGGCTCCACTTCTGAGTGCAGCTCCTGCCGATGCTACAGTAGAATGTAATGCTGTTCCTGAAGCTGCTATATTGACAGCTATAGATAATTGCGATGAATTTCCGGCTGTAGCATTTAGCGAAGTTCGCACCGACGGAACATGCCCTAACAGCTATACCTTAACCCGCACATGGATAGCAACAGATGTCTGTGGAAACGCTTCATCCGTTTCGCAGATCATAACCGTTCAGGATGTGACGGCTCCGGTTCTTTCATGCCCCGAAAATATCACGGTAAATAATGATCCTGGTGTATGCGGAGCTTTAATAACAGTACCCAAACCTTCAGTGACGGAAGAATGCAGTTTGTATACCATGACAAACAGCGTGAATCAAACAGCAGATGCTTCCGGAGTATACCCGGTTGGAACTACAACTATTGAATGGTCGGTTTCCGATGAATGTGGAAACACATCAACCTGCTCCATGACTGTAACAGTTATTGATAATGAAAAACCGTTAATCACTTGTCCTGCTGAAATTGTAATTTGTTCAGGCGAACCTGTTGTTCTTGGAACTGCCACTGCTACTGATAATTGTGCAATTGAGAGCATCACCAATAATGCGCCTTCAACATTTGAACCAGGCACTACTTTGGTTGTATGGACTGCAACTGATATTCATGGTAATATATCAACCTGTACACAGAATGTTACAATTTCACCTCAGCTTACTGCAAACGCAGGGGATGATGAAACCTTATGCTCTATCATGCCTTATGTTCTGTCAGGAGCAAATGCTGCAAACTATATTTCAGTTTCATGGACACATAACGGCCTTGGCAGTTTGTCAGATGCAAACATATTGCACCCAACTTATACACCTGCTTCAGGAGAGACCGGTGCCATTATATTTACACTTATAGCCAAAGGCAATTCAGAATGCGGAGAAAATACAATTACGGATTCATTTGTTCTTAGCATCTATCCGGCACTAAATGTAAACGCCGGACCTGGCCAAACCATTATTCCAGGAACTGCTACTTCCCTTAACGGGACAGTAACCGGTGGTTCCGGTGAGTATGCATACTCATGGTCACCAAGTGAATACCTGGTAAATTCTAACATACCAAAACCAGGAACTTTACCATTAAATAATGAAACCGTATTCTCGCTGACAGTTCTTGATACTAAAAGTAGCTGTATGGCAAGTGCAGAGGTCAGAATAAGTATGGGCGATGATATCAGGCCCATTGCAGTGGATGATTATGACACAACAAATCTGAATACTCCTGTTACTGTGATTGTGACAGCAAATGACTCCGATCCGGTAGGTCTCGGCCTGGTTGTAAGCATCACAGCCTTCCCAAAAAACGGTACTGCTATCCTGAATGAAAATGGGTCTATTACGTATACTCCATACACCAGCTTTTCAGGAAATGATACCATTACTTATACAATCTGTGATTATGGCAGTCCTTCGAAATGCGCATCAGCAAGGCTAATTTTAACCATAATCCCTATACGTGAGGCTTTCGAAATTTTCAACCTGCTTACCCCCAACGGAGATGGACAGAACGATTACTGGCATATCCGTGGCATAGAGGAATATCCGGATAACGAAGTGATCCTTTTCAATCGCTGGGGAGATAAGGTGAATGAGTTCAATCATTACAACAACACTGATAACCGTTGGGTTGGAACGAATGAAAAGAATGAGTTACTGCCTGATGGAGTGTACTTTTATATTTTAAAAATCAAAGACCGAGATACATATACAGGATGGGTTTATGTCCGTGGCAAAGGGGGCAATTGAGCGGTGGAAGGTAGGATAAGAAATTCTTATCCTACCGGACCATCAAACTGGAATATTTTTCTTACAAATTTGTAAATGAGTATAATAGAATTTAATACCTGACTCTAATGAAAAAGCTTTACACTGCATTATTACTACTTATGGCAACCTCATTGTTTGCCCAGCAAGATCCGCTGTACAGCCAGTATATGTTCAATAAACTGGCATTAAACCCTGGTTATACAGGGAGTCGTGAGTTGCTGACTGCTGACTTACTTTACCGTAACCAATGGGTAAATATCCCGGGTGCGCCAAGAACAATCAGTGCATCTCTACATTCACCATTAAATAATCCTCATCTTGCATTAGGGGCATATGTTTATAATGACAAGATAGGACCTTTGGATCTTACCGGTGCATTAGCATCATTTGCTTATCGTGTGATTTTTCCGGAAGGCAAACTTTCATTTGGATTGCAGGCTGGTTTTAAAAACAATGGCATTGTGATCAATGATCTTAAATCGTATGATCAGCAAGATCCAATAATGTATTCGAATATTGAGAAAAAGGTTGTTCCTGATGCTAATTTTGGCGTTTACTATTATTCGGAGAGGTTTTATGCAGGTCTTTCTTCATTACATCTTTTACAAAACCAATCCACGATTGTTTATGATTCAGCAGGTAATTCTCAATTCACAAAATTACTTTCCCATTTTTATGGAATGACAGGTGCCGCTTTTCCCCTGGGCGAAAATGTTGTGTTCCGTCCGTCGTTGCTGGCTAAATTTGTAAAAAATGCCCCACCGCAACTTGATCTGAATGCTAGTTTCCTGTTTGCAAACACCTTGTGGTTAGGCGTTTCGTATCGTACTGAGAAAGCAATCTCTTTTATCACTGAGATCAACATAGCCCAAAACTTTCGCGTAGGTTATTCATATGATATCTGGATGAATGAGCTTAAAGTATATAACAAAGGTTCACACGAGATAAGGCTCAGCTACGATTTAAATGTTGGGAAGCGGATGATTTCACCAAGGTATTTCTAAAACCCTGCATTTGGAAAGCCCATTATAATAATATCTAAAGTAACAATCATGAAAAAGTACATTTACATTTTGGCCGTCAGCATCATACTTCCGGCACTTATGAGTTGCCAACCGACCTATAGGGCGCAGAAGCAGATGGATAAATACAATTATGCCAAAGCCATTGATATTCTGAAAAAAGCTGAAACAAAAGAAAAAACACATGACGCTGCCATACCTATGCTGGCTGAATGTTACAGGATGCAACACGATATTGAAAATGCGAAAGCTGCCTATGCCCAGGCTGTAACAATAGCTGATGCCAAACCTGAGGTCTTTTACTATTATGCAAAGGCGCTGCAATCGACAGGTAATTATGTTGAAGCCCGTGATATGTTCCTGACTTATTCAAAAAAGAAACCTTCAGATCCCAGGGGAAAACTTTATGCATCATACTGCGACAGTATACTTGGCCCATGGAAACTATTAAAACCGAAGTTTGAAGTAAAAACAGTTAATAATATCAATACAAGCGAAAGCGATTTCGGACCAGCAATCAATAATGGCGATCTGGTTTTTGCTTCCGATTTTAGTAAAAATCCTGCCGAAGGCCAGAAATATGGATGGACAGGCCGGGGCTACCTGAATATCATGAAATCCACGCCTGAAACAGCCGGTGATTTCTGGGGTAGTATGAGTACTCCGGTTGAATTCGACAGCAAACTCAACCAGCCATATCATGATGGCCCTGCATCCTTCAGTGCTGACGGGAATACCATTTACTTTACACGGTCCTTCTTCGGTAAGGCCAAACGCGAAGGCATTTTTAAAACCAATGAGTTAAAAATCTTTTATGCTACTAAAACCAATGGCGCCTGGGGTGATGTAAAACCTTTCTTTCTGAATAGCAAAGAATATTCTGTTGGCCATCCCTCACTTTCAACAGATGGGCAATCTCTTTATTTCGTAAGCGATATGCCGGGCGGACAAGGTGG
Organism: Bacteroidales bacterium; assembly: GCA_038250985.1. Lineage (GTDB taxonomy): Bacteria > Bacteroidota > Bacteroidia > Bacteroidales > UBA4417 > UBA4417. Next base: position 1,401 of record JBBSBT010000243.1, on the reverse strand, counting down.
AACTGATATCTGGATGTGCAAGCGCGAAGGCGAAGAATGGGGCCATGCCAAAAATCTAGGTAAAACTATAAATACCAAAGAGAACGAAATGTTTCCTACCATACAGGATAATACTGTTTTGTACTTTTCGAGCGAAGGCCATCCCGGCTACGGAGCAATGGATATTTATAAATCCAGTAATGAAAACGGAAACTGGACCACCCCTGTTAACCTTAAGCAGCCTATCAACAGTTCCTATGATGATTTTGCCATCGCATATGCTCCAGGTTCGAAAATCGGGTTTTTCTCCTCGAACCGTACTGGTGGAACCGGTAATGACGACATATACGGATTCCGGACCATTGAACCACCTCTGCCAGCCTTTATTAGTGGATTAGTTAAAGACAAAATTTCAATGCAGCCAATTGCCGGGGCAACAGTTTTTCTGTACAATCCTATCACTGGAAAGGTCAAAGTGCTGAAGACCGACAATGAAGGAATTTATAAATCAGTTGTGGACACAGCCGCAAATTATGTAGTGAAAGCCACGATGTCCAATTTTATAGCTGACTGTACACCTCTCCCTCTTGCAACGTTAAAGCCCGGAACGATAACAAAAGCGCCGCGCGATCTTTTTCTCGACAGGCTGGTTATAAACAAGACATTCAAAATTGATAATATTTATTACGATTTTGATAAATCTGATATACGTGAAGATGCCAAACCTGAGCTGGATAAACTGGTACAAATCATGAATGAGAACAGGATCAACGTAGAACTGAGTTCGAATACAGACAGCCGGGGACCCTTTTCGTACAATGATAAACTTTCGCAACGAAGGGCCGAATCTGTAGTAAAATATATCCTTCAATCAGGTATTGATACCAGCAGAATAGTAGCCCATGCCTATGGCGAACATCAGCTTATTAACCAATGCGCCGATGGGGTAAAATGTACTCCCGAGGAACACCAGGCGAACCGTCGCACTGAATTTAAAGTTACAGGGTATACCGCGCCTCCTGCCAATCCGGAACAGTTTGATCCGGGTAAATTTAATGAAGGTGACGAAATAGAACTTAATTCGCTACCTGCAGGATTTTTAATACAATGCAAGTAGTACGAACTTGTTATTAAACTTAAATTTAATTGATAGCCATGCCTGAAAAGGCGTGGCTCTTTCTTTATATCAGTTGTATCACTATAAAACATTTGTTATATTTGTCAAGCATAACGAAACCAACTCTGGGAAATCAAAAATAGCACTTAATTTAAAATTTAAACCATGGAAAACGCTGATAATGAAGTAATAAAAGCCGAAATGGCAGAGCTCACAACAGTATCAGCTACCTATTTGCTAAAAGCAGCAAAATGGGGTAAATTTCTTGCTATACTGGGATTTATCATGACGGGTTTGCTGGTAAT
>JBBSBT010000242.1:0-5444 GCA_038250985.1 Bacteroidales bacterium | reverse complement strand
CTATCGCGCAGGCAGTTACCACAATAAAAGGTTCCACCAAAGCCGGGGACTATATGGACAATCTTCATAATTTTAATTTTCTATACCGCAATGACGCAAAGGTAAAATAAGGAGAAGTAACATGTGATTGTAAATTGATAAAACTTTTACGGAGTTAGAGATTTTATATTCTATTGAAAATCATTTTTTTATTTTCGGTTTCAATCTTTTGGAGCTTTCTTTTAATGGCAGGTAATTTTCAGATGTAATAACTTTTTCGCCACTTTCTTTTTCCAGCTCTTTTAATGCATTCCCGGCTATTTTGCCTCCGATTTTTGCCGCTGCTTTATTTTCGATAAAACCTTTTGCATTTTTAGCCCTGGTCACTTTTGTTGTGGAAGCTTCTCCTAACATTGAAAAAATCAATTCAAGGTCAGTCATATGATCCCGCAGGTTCTGACTTTTCAAACCTTTATAATTCTTGTATTCGGCCGGGGTCAATCCGAAAGTTGCTTTTGAAATTTCAGCAGTAAGTATGGCATATTCAACATGTTCCCTTACACCTCTTGTTTTCCATTCATCAGTTAATTCCTCACGAATGGCAATGCTTCGCATCCGTTTCTCAATCCAGTCATCCGGATATCCTTTCAGTTTGTAAAGTTCCCGTGTACGCTGTGTAGCCAGTTCAGGATTTTCAATTTCATCAAGCCTGTCGGAGCCTACCTGCGCCAACCATTGTTTGAAAGGTTCTGCTTTTGGCGATGGGATTGATTGGATAATTCGTAGAAGTCCTTTTGCATCGGCACAACCCATTCGTTGCTTACCTCCGGCAGTCTCCACCCAAAGGGTGGGTACAATTTGTACCCACCCTTTGGCAAGTTCGGCATCACGCTGACGCATTCGTTTTACATATTGCTTTGGGTCTTTGCTATCAGTTAAAACCAGGACAACATCTTCGACCACGAAATACCATTTTTGGTCTGTTTCATTCCAAATTGACCGTATTTGCTTGTTTTCAAACAGTTTTATATTGCTCATAATTGTAACGGGATTTGAATGCTAAAATAATCAAATATTTTTTGCCGATGTATAATCACTGATTAAAAGAAGAGCAAGCTTTTTGCCTTATTTTGGCCCAAATGCATAAATTTTTCCATCTTCAGCTCCCACAACAACCATTTTCGAAGTTACGGCTGGCGTTCCGCTGATTGGACTTCCGATTTCGTATTTCCAGGTTTCGTTGCCGGTGGCAATATCGAGATAGCGTAACCGACCATCTGCAGAAGCAACAACTACATAATTACCAGTGATAACGGGCGATGCATCCACTTTATTTAACGCTTTGAATTTCCATAAAAGTTTGCCGTTACGGGTATCATAACAATAAACAGTTTTATTCTGAGAGCCTGTGATAACGAGGTTTCCCGAAACGGCGGGGGATGCAAGGAATGGGCCGCCTCCTTCGGTTTTCCACCTGATCTTCTTTGTTTTTAAATCCATACAGTAGAAAACACCGTCGTAATTTCCGAAAAATGCCAGGTTGCCGCTAATAGCCACCGAAGCGGGAATATACGTGCCCAAATCTATGTTTCCGGAAGCCTTTCCATTATCGGTATTTACACTGTGGAGAATGCCGTCACAACCACCGAAAACGGCATTTTTACCACTGATGGAAGCCGCCCCGTTGATATAATTTCCTGATTCGTATTTCCATAAAAGCCTGCCGTTTGCAGCATCAACGCAATGAAGAAAATAGTCGTAACTCCCGAAAAGTATTCGTTTCTGTTTTACATCCGGCCCATAGGTCCAGTTGCAGGAACCCGAAACCTGGCCTTCGCTGGCATATTTCCATTTCAATTTTCCACTTATTACATCCACCGCAAAAAGAACGCCTTCCAGTGAACCAACAAAAACTACATTGTCAACAACCAGCGGAGGTGCTTCGATGGATGAACCCGCGTTAAACTTCCATTTCAATGTGCCTGTTGACGTGAGTGCATAGAGAAATCCATCATCAGAGCCGACGAATATTGTATTATTGGAAATAACCGGTGACGATTTAATGGCATCCTCAGTTTTAAATGACCAAAGCAGCTTAAGTGGTGGTGAAATTTTAGCAGGAGAAACGCCGGTAAGCTGTGCATTTCCCCTGAACGACGGCCAGTTTTCAGCACCGGCAATCTGTGCGGCAGCCGTCAGTGAGGTTGTTAAATAGAGAAAGGATATAAGTAGAAGAGGATTCATTTTTTTAGTTAAGTGGTTAGATTTTTGTTCTTTAAAAACAATATTTGTGTATTTTGGGGCAGTATATTTCAAACTAATTTAATAATATCGAATAATGAACAAGGAATAATGAAGCCGATAGCTATCGGCTTCGAAGTTATAAAATTAGTGCTGCTATCATTATTATTTATTCAATTCCATGAAATTTTTTTTACTTCATTATTCGATATTCCATGTTCGATATTCATTATTCAAATCTTTATTGGTTCTGGCTCGCCCATGTTCTGGTATAGAGGTTGGGTGTTAGGGTTTCAGCATGATTGGATAATCGTACATCGTCATTCGTACATCGTAAATTCATTCAGGGTTTGAGTCGTTCTTCCTGGTCTTTAAATGCCATGGCTCCTGTCGGGCAGGCAATTACACATGCAGCAGCTGTTTTTTTCAGTGCTTCCGCGATAGTTTCATTAAAAGGAACACTGATTCTGACATCGAAACCACGCCCGATATAAGTTAGCCCCAGAGATTCCTCTTTGCCACTAATTTCGACACATAAGCCGCAGCGGATACATTTTTCGGGCTCATAAACAATCAGGTTATGATGAAAAGATTTAGTTAAGCTTTTTCGCTCGGGGCCAAGATGTCTTTTACGGTTTACACTGTATTGATCAGAATAAATGCGAAGCTTGCAGGACGAAGGTTTTCGGCAATCGCAATGCAGGCAGCGTTTGGCTTCGACAATAGCCTGTTCTTCATTATAACCAACAATAAATCCGCCATCTGGTTCAACCGGCAAACCAGGATAACTTTCTTTCAGATACTCTTGCTGTTCCGGTTTCGATAGATGCCCGAAAGCGGAATTGAAGTGAAATTTTGTTTTCGGAGTTTGATTTTTCAGGTAGATACCGACTTCAGTTGCTGCAATCCGGCCCTGTGCCGAAGCTCTTACAGCCATCTCGTATTCGCGGATCATATTTCCGCAGGCAAAGACTCCCGGACGTTGGGTTTTAAAGGTTTTCCTGTCAGCAATATCATGACCCGAATCACCGGCTAATCCGAAATCTTCAACAGGCTGATTAATCCGGTTTCCTGTTGCCAGGATAACCGCGTCGAAATCCGGTATAATGCTGGTTTCAAAAAATAAAGGTGTAATCGGGGTATTCATCTGAAACAATGCACCCATAAGGCGGATATCGTTTATTTCAGCATCCAGCATTTTGCGGGGAAGTTTATCCTCCGGAATATCGTATCGCATCGCCCCTCCGGCCAGTTCATTTTTATCAAAGAGGGTGCAGTCATGGCCAGCACGAAGCAGGTAAAAGGCGGCCGACAAACCCGCGGGACCGGTTCCTATTACAGCAACTATTTTTCCTGTTTTTACAACTTCCGGTATAAGGTTAGCTTTCCTTATTTCAGAATCCTGTGCTGTAAAGCGCTTAAGCAGGCAGATGGAAACGGCGCCATCAATAGCTTTGCGGCGGCAGGCTTTTTCGCATGGAGCAGGACAGATATAACCCAGGATCAAAGGCAACGCGATTTCCTCGCGGACAATTTCGAGTGATTTTTCGAATTCTCCGTTGGCAATCAGCCGATTCATAAGCGGGATATCCATTCCTGCAGGGCAGCTCAGAGTACAGGGCGCTTCGCAATCACCAACATGATCGCTGAGCAGAAGTTCCAGTGCTTCGCGGCGCATATCAAAAACCTCATCTGATGTGGAAATAATATTCATGCCTTCACTCACCGGCATGGCGCAGGACGGGAAAAAATTTCCCTTGTTGGCATCCTTCACCATACAAACCATACACGAGGGATGGCACGAGTGTCCTTCGAGAAAACACATTGTCGGAATTTCAATACCCAAAGCTTCAGCAGCCTGAAGAACGGTGGTGCCTTCAGCAACTTCTATTGGTGTGTTATCTATGGCGAGTTTTATCATTTCAGCGTATTCTGGTATTTTAGAGTATGTTTTTGGTCCGAAGTCGGGAGACCGGAGTCCGGAGTAGTTCGCGATAAGTTAGTTTAATATGTGCATTTTTCACATGGTTTTCTCTCCTCAATTTGCTGTCAAATCAACGATTTTCTTTTTAGCACCAATTCCTTCCGTCTTCGGACTTCGGACTTCCGTCTCCCGACTTCTGTCTCCGGACTTCCGTCCCACTCATTCAACTCATTTTCAACTCACTCTAACTCAATTAACTTCAACTGCCTCCACAGGGCAAACCTGCCGGCAGATATCGCATTTTATACATTTTTCCATATCTATGACATGGATTTCGTAAGGTTTGAATGCTATGGCATCCGATGGACATTGCTGCGCACATTTGGTACAACCGATACATTCCTCCGTAATTTTATAAGTAATTAGCGGGAGGCATTTCCCTGACGGGCAATGCCCGTTGATATGTGCCTCGTATTCATCTCTGAAATACCGTAATGTTGACAGCACAGGATTTGGCGCTGTTTTACCTAATCCGCATAAACTTCCTTGCCGGGTGCTTTGGGCCAGTTTTTCAAGATTAGTAATATCTTCAGGTTTGCCTTTTCCACTCCTGATTTTATCAAGCAATTCCAGCATACGGGTGGTGCCTATGCGGCAGAAGGTACATCTTCCACAGGATTGATCCTGGGTAAAGGAGAGAAAATAATGAGCAATATCCACCATGCAATCGGTATCATCCAGCACAATCAAACCACCTGATCCCATCATGGCACCGACCTTGGCCAATTCCTCGAAATCGATAGGCAGATCATACATGCTTGCCGGAATACAACCTCCGGATGGCCCACCGATCTGAACCGCTTTGAATTTCCTGTCGTTGGCAATTCCTCCTCCTATTTCCTCCACAATCTGCCGTAAGGTAATTCCCATTGGTACTTCAATCAGTCCGCCACGGTTCACTTTTCCGGCAAGGGCGAAAACCTTGGTTCCCTTGCTGCCTACCGTTCCGATATTGGCAAAAGCATTGGCTCCATGCCGGAAAATCCACGATACCAGCGAAAAGGTTTCGGTATTGTTAACTAATGTTGGTTTTTCCCAAAGTCCTTTTATCGCAGGGTAGGGTGGGCGCATACGCGGAATGCCCCGCTCACCTTCGATGGAAGCGATAAGTGCGGTTTCTTCGCCACACACAAAAGCACCGGCGCCCTCAAAAATCCGGATATCGAAAGAAAAATCACTTTTCAGAACAGATGTTCCGATAATACCGTTTTCACTGCAAATCTGTAATGCTTCGTTAATT
>JBBSBT010000241.1:0-5448 GCA_038250985.1 Bacteroidales bacterium | reverse complement strand
GCAAAGCTTTGAACATTTGAACAAAAGAACATTTTAACGAAAGAACATGATCAAAGTCTTTGTCGTACAACTTGAGGAAGAATATTCTCCCACGTTTCAGGACAGCCTGCTTCAATTTCTTCCTGAAGCCGGGAAAATGCGTGTACGCGACAGGCTCAACAACACAAGCAAGCTGCACACAGTTGCCGGCGAATTGCTTGCACGGTATTCGGTAGGGCAATACCTGTGCAAAGCTGAACAGGAGATAAACCTGGTATTCGGCGAAAAGGGTAAACCACATATCGGCAACCTGGAAAATGTACATTTTAACATTTCACACTCAGGGCATTACGTAGTTTGTGCCGTGGGTCCTGCCGAAATTGGAATCGATGTGGAACGGGTGCGTAAGGTAAACCTGCGTATTGCCGAACGTTTCTTTTCTGATGCCGAAATCCATGACCTGATGGCGCGTGATGAAAACGACCGCATGCAGTATTTTATCACCCTCTGGACGATCAAGGAAAGTTACCTGAAAGCGATCGGCCGCGGACTTACACAGCACCTGAATTCATTTACCATCTGCCGTAACGGCGATTCCTACCTGCTTACCGGCAACAAAGAAGCGGAGGGATATGGTATTGAAACGCGGCAGCTTTCGCACGATTACATGATGGCGGTGTGTTCCCCTCTCCCTTTCTTACCCTCGGATATTAACTTTATTTCCCTGAAAGATATCTTGAAAACGCTCCCGAAATATTTATAGATTCACTATATTTGTGAAATATGCTATGGCTTATATTTTCAGGGTTGTAGGCATATATTAATTGAAGTTCAGTATATTAAATAAAAAAAATATGTCACGCAATGTAGCATTGGTTCTTTCGAGCGGCGGAGCAAGGGGTATTGCCCATATTGGAGTAATACAAGAGCTCATAAAATCAGGATATACTATAACTTCAGTTGCTGGTGCCTCTATGGGTTCATTGGTTGGAGGAATGCTGGCAAAAGGCACACTTCCTGAGTTTACCAAATGGTTACTTGACTTCACAAAAATGGATATGATCAAATTTATGGATCTCACGATAGGACGAGGCGGTTTGATCAAAGGTGAAAAAATCATGAAAGTCCTGGAGGAAATTGTCGGTGATATAAGAATTGAAAATCTTCAGATACCATACACCTGTGTGGCTACCGACCTGATCGGGCATAAAGAATTTGTATATAACAAAGGCAGTTTACTTCAGGCAATCAGGGCGTCGAGTTCTATTCCGACTGTTTTTCTTCCTGTATCTATTGATGGAATGATGCTGGTTGATGGAGGAGTTCTGAATCCACTGCCGCTCGACCTGGTAAAACGTACAAAAGGGGATATCCTGATCGCAGTGAATGTTAATGCCAATATTCCCTACAAAACGCCATTGGTTAAAGTTGACCTGGAAGAGCAGGAACATCATTATAGTAAAATGAGAATTGCACTTAACAAAAAATGGTCGGGTGTAATTGATAACTACGTGGAAAGATTCAGGAATGAAAAAGAGGTTAAACCGAAGCCTGTTAATATGTTTGATGTAATTTCCGAATCAATTATCCTGGCACAGAACAAGGCAGCAGCGCTGTATATCCAAAAATACAAACCCGATATTCTGATAGAAACGTCTGTAGATGCAGCTTCAACATTTGATTTTTATAAATCCGAAGAATTAATTGAAGCCGGACGGTTAGCATGCCGGAAAGCATTGGCGGAGTTGGGGAAATGAATGTTTCAGTGTTTCAACGTTTCAGTGTTTCAGCATCCTCTCCCCTTATCACCTCACCTCTGCATTATTCGATTTTTATAAATCGGAAGAACTGATTGAAGCCGGACGGTTAGCATGCCGGAAAGCATTGGCGGAGTTGGGGAAATGAAAGTTTCAGTGTTTCAAAGTTTCAGTGTTTCAGCATCCTCTCCCCTTATCATCTCACCTCTGCATTATTCATTATTCATTATTCATTATTCACTATTCACTATTCACTATTCACTATTCACTATTCACTTCATCAAGATTTACTCATAATATTATACAGCAGTTCCCGCGCCCTGAACAGCCTTACTTTCACTGTACCTTCGGGGAGATCAAGCTGTTTTGCGATTTCTTCGCACGATAATTCATTAAAATAGTGAAGCTTGATAATATCTTTATATTTGGGATGAAGCGTTTCAACGACCTCGCGAAGCAAACGCGTTTCCTGCCTGGTTATCATCAGTTGCTCAGGACTGGGAAGTTGATTGGCCAGCTCGTGAGCTGTAATTCCATGCCCGGCTTCCTGCTGGTTCGCCCTGTTATCTGTATCCCTTTTATTTCGCCTTATATGATCGATGCAATTGTTCTTGGCAATACGGTACAGCCAGGTGCTGAATGCAAAATCAGGCGTGTACTGATCGAGTTTACTGAAAGCTTTGTTGAACGCTTCCATGGTAAGATCTTCGGCGTCACCGGGCAGGTTTGTCATTTTCAGCATCCGAGAATACACTTTTTCGAAATATTCATCCATCAGCTGTGAGTAAGCAGCACGGTTGCCCGACTCCAATATCTGCCTCACCAAACGTAAATCACGTTCGGACTTGCTGATATTACCATTGCTGTCTGCTTTGTCCACTTCCCTGGAAATTATGAGAATACTAACCTGCTAATTAATACATTAATAACCCAATAGTAATACTTTTGTTGTACCCGGCTCAAAAATGGTTATCTCCATTTAACAGGTTTGTTCAACATGTTGGCAAAAGCCAATACCGGGCTTACTATCATCAAAAAAAGCTCGAAAAGAGGCACCAGGAGTAAAAATCCCTTTTCCGAAAGTTTTCGCATTACTTTCCCGGTGATAAGTAACTGGGTAAATATGCGTATAACAATTATTCCAATAACAACAAAAGGCAGATACCACATGATAAGCAAACCGATTGCGGCAGCCCAGAACAAAACCTGGCTGGTCGCAAATAAACCCAATGCAAATTTATGTGCCGGTTTATAATAACTGCCGGTCTGCAGGTGCCTGCGTTTCTGACGGAGCCATTGATCCAGTGACGCTTTTGGCTTGCTGATGGTATGTGCATCCTCCTGTATTTCGATACGCGTATTTGTTGCCGTGGCAGCCTTGTTGATAAACAAATCGTCATCACCCGATTGTACCCGGTAATGAGAGATAAAGCCATTCTGCCTGTAAAACAAGGATTTACGATATGCCATATTCCGTCCGACTCCCATATATGGCATCCCGACGCGTGCAAAGCCAAGGTAATTCATTGCAATCCGTGTGGTATCGAAACGAATCAGCAGATTTAACAAGGATTTCGACTTGCTGTAAGCTCCGTAACCAAGCACAATCTCGGTGCCTTCGGTAAAATTGGCAGCCATCCTGCGCAACCATTGGTTACTCCCCGGCAAACAATCAGCATCGGTAAATAAAAGAATGTCGTAACTGGCTGATTTAATACCGATTGAAAGAGGGAATTTCTTTCCCGAAAAAAAATTAAGATCCTGCGAGATATTCACAATTTTCAGGTTCTTGTGCACCTCCGCCATATCGCGCAGCATGTAATTAGTTTCGACTTCCGAGCCATGGTTCACCACCACCACTTCATAAGTTGAATAATCCTGGCTTAGCAGAAGCGGAAGATTTTCTTTCAGGTTATAATATTCATCGCGTGCACATATAATCACCGAAACCGGTTGATCGGAGCGCACAAACTCGTTTTTTTGTTTAAAAAAAGCCACTTTGCCATAAATGGCCCAATAATAAACCAACTGAACAATTGTGGCTAAAACCAGCAATATAAAGGTGAAAAATAAAAGTGGATTCTGAGCGTAAAGATCCTGGATCATCAATATCATGAATTGGACTGACAAAAGTATTATTCTGAAATGAATTATAATCTATCTTTGCGAAAAAGTTTATAACAGCTAAAATCCTTTCTATACTATTGTATTACTGGCAGATAGCTGTATTTTAAATTCTTTTGTTAATCAATATATTGCGGATTACCCGGTTTTTTTGTTCCAGATTGAAGGCATGAACGGTTTTCGCACTATTTTTTGCCTACCGACTTACCGAAATAAGGATGCAATTTGAATTAAAGATTACTGATCCGCAAAGTGCTGCACGAAGGGGAACAATAACTACCGCGCATGGCGTGATTGAAACACCTGCGTTTATGCCCGTAGGTACCGCCGGTGCTGTAAAGGCAGTACATATGCGGGATGTAAAAAATGATATCAAAGCACAGATTATCCTGGGCAATACCTATCATTTATACCTGCGGCCCGGGCTTGATATCCTGTCGAAAGCAGGCGGATTACATAAATTTAACGGATGGTCGGGTCCTATACTGACCGACAGTGGCGGATACCAGGTGTATTCGCTTACCGACAGGCGAAAACTTAATGAAAACGGCGTTGTTTTTAATTCGCACATCGATGGTTCAAAACATTTGTTTACACCGGAATATGTGATGGATATTCAACGCGTAATCGGCGCGGATATCATTATGGCTTTTGATGAGTGCACGCCATGGCCCTGCGATTATGAATACGCAAGCAAGTCGCTCGATCTTACACACAAGTGGCTTTCGCGATGCATAAGCCGGTTTAGCGAAACGGAACCACATTACGGTTATGAGCAATCACTTTTCCCTATTGTACAGGGAAGCACATTCCGCGATCTGAGGATAAAATCGGCTGAAGAAATTGCACGTCACAATGCCGACGGTAATGCCATCGGCGGCCTTTCGGTTGGCGAACCTGCCGAACAGATGTATGAAATTACAGAACTTGTTTGCGGCATTTTGCCAAAAGACAAGCCCCGTTACCTTATGGGTGTAGGTACGCCGGTAAATATCCTTGAAAATATAGCGCTCGGAATTGATATGTTCGATTGTGTAATGCCAACCCGCAACGGTCGTAACGGAATGCTTTTTACCAGCAAGGGAACAATCAACCTGAAGAATGAGAAGTGGAAAGATGATTTCTCGCCACTCGACGAAGACGGGTTTTCGTACGTGGATCACGAATACAGCCGGGCTTATGTGAAACATTTATTTAAAGCCGGTGAAATGCTTGGACCCATGATTGCAAGTATTCACAACCTTGCCTTCTATCAATGGCTGGTACGCGAAGCCCGCAGGCATATCGAAGAAGGTGATTTTACAAGCTGGAAATCAATCATGGTTAAACAATTGTCGATAAGACTATAGGGACTGAACAGGTGTAGGCAGCTGCCAGGAAAAAGATGGTTGCAGCTATTGATCCCTTTTGTACTTTTGAAGCCCCGAAACGGGTTAAGACCCGACTGATTCGGGCAGGAACATCAGTGATGCGAATCCAATAAATACGGCCAAACGAGGTGCTAGGACTAAAAAAAATTGATATTTATATAATCCGCAAGTTTCTGGGGACATACTTTTATGCCATAATCTTGCTCACGGTTATCATT
>JBBSBT010000240.1:0-5469 GCA_038250985.1 Bacteroidales bacterium | reverse complement strand
GGCACCATACCCGGCACTAAATCCCCTTTGAACAAATAGTATTCGTCAAAAAAAATATTTTCTTCTAATATTGTCTCTTGTCATTAAACCATTATTTCTTTTCAACTCCGGCTGGCAAATCATTATGTAGCTTAAAAAAAAGAAGGCGCTATAAGAACGCAAGAACGAACGGAAATTTATTGAGATTGTTGGTTGAAGTTTACAATTGCGTTCTAAAAGTAATAGCAATGCTAAACGAACAGCTATGACAATAAGGTTTATATAGAAAAAGCAATATTACATTTACAAAATGCCTTTGCCCCCTATGTTTCGAACAAATAATTTACCAACGCAAAGTTAAACTACAGCCATAAAATTCTATATTGTATCATATCAGCAAATTAGAAGAGTCTGCTAAAAATCAACAAAGTATTTGATCCGGTGAACGAATCTGTTTATTTTCGTTAATAATCTGATGACTATGATCTTACATTTTATTTTGAATTTTTAAATGTTATGGTATTGTTATTATCTCATTAAGTAGTTATCTTTGCACCTATTACTTTATGTGTCAAGTGCGATTAATTAGATGAAAGACTTAAGCGACCTTGTTAAAGGGCTGGATATAAAAGGCAGGCAACTCGCGCTCAGGTATAACAAACTCAAGGCTGACTTTAATTCACTTCAGCAAAAGCACATTGAAACTGAGAACAGCATAGCACAACACAAACAATTAATTGTTGAACTGGAAAAACAAATACAAATACTAACAATCGCAAAATCAATCCCAACCGGCAAGGAATCATCCACAGCCAAAAAAAAGATAAACGAATTACTGCGGGAACTTGATACATGCATTGATCTTTTGAACAATAAAACAATATAATAGCCTATGGCAGACGAATTACCAATCACCATTACCATTGCAGGGAGGCCATACCGGCTGACCATAGCACGTGATGAGGAGGAAACTATTCGTAAAGCTGCGAAACATATTGAAGGACAAATAAGCCATTATGCAGGAAACTACAGGTACAGCGACAAACAGGATTTACTGGCAATGGTAGCCTTACATTTTGCCACTGTTGCCATACAGGCTCAACATGAAGCATCATTTGTAACTAACAGTTTTTCGCCTACGCTAACTGACCTTGACAAAATATTGACCGAAGCTCTGGAAGATTAATGTTTTACGTTCTTTGAAAAATACGAGGATAAAACCCGCATTAGTTCAATCCGTTTGGAAACTCAACATATTTGCAATCGGGCGAAGCTATTGAAATAACAGGACAGGCCTTACCTTATGCCTCCGGGTATAAGGATTCTCTTCGGGGAACATTGGAAGTCCGACGATTTCAGGCAGCCTAATCTTGTCGTTTTGGGGTTTCCCAAAATGCATGAACTAATTGCGGGTTTTTCTTTTATCTTTTTTATGGTCCTTTCCCGGTTATATGTTTAACCCCTATAACCAATATGAAATGGGCAATACTTTACTAGCAGTTATCACAGCAATAGTCGGGCTTATAGCCGGACTGGCCGTGGCAACCACTTTACTACGCAAGTCGATCGAAAAAAAGAGCATCCACCTGGTGCAGGACGCCGAAGAAAAGGCGGAAATGCTTAAGAAGGAGAAGATGCTACAGGCAAAGGAAAAATTCCTGCAGCTCAAAACCGATCACGAAAACATGATCCAGGAAAAAAACAACCTGATCGCAAAAAATGAAAACCGTCAGAAACAACGCGAACAACAACTCAACCAACGTCACGACGAAATTCAGAAGAAAAACGAAGAAGTTCAGAAACACCTCAGAGAATTAACCGACACCAAAGCTAACCTCGATCAACAAAAGGAGGTTATCACCCGCAAACAGGTTGAAATTGATAAAGCTCATAAACAATATATTGAGCAGCTCGAAATTATTTCGGGTTTAACTGCCGATGAAGCCAAGAATCAACTGGTTGAAAACCTGAAAGATGAAGCCCGCACCCAGGCCATGGCTTCCATCAATGAAATTGTTGACGAAGCCAAACTGAAAGCCAACAACGAAGCCAAGAAGATTATTGTTGAAACCATTCAGCGCACAGCCGCCGAGCAAACCATCGAAAATACCGTTTCCGTATTTAATATCGAGAGCGAAGAAATAAAAGGCCGCATCATCGGCCGCGAAGGACGCAATATCCGCGCCCTCGAAGCCCTCACAGGCATTGAAATCATTATAGACGATTCGCCTGATGCCATTATCCTTTCAGGCTTCGACCCGGTAAGGCGCGAGATTGCACGGCTTGCATTACATAAACTTGTGACCGATGGCCGGATCCACCCCGCACGCATCGAGGAAGTAGTAGCAAAAACAAAGAAACAAGTCGAGCAGGAAATGATAGAAGCCGGTAAGCGGACCACTATCGACCTGGGTATTCACGGACTGCATCCTGAACTGATCAAGTTGATAGGTCGGATGAAATACCGTTCATCATATGGGCAGAACCTGCTGCAGCATTCACGCGAAGTGGCAAATCTTTGCGCAACCATGGCTGCTGAGCTCGGACTTAATGTTAAAAAAGCCAAACGTGCCGGACTGCTTCATGATATAGGAAAGGTGGCCGAAAATGAGGCTGAATTGCCACATGCAATCCTGGGAATGAAAATCGCCAAGGAATACAAGGAACAACCGGATATCTGCAATGCAATAGGGGCTCACCACGACGAAATTGAAATGGAAACGCTTATTGCTCCTATCGTGCAGGTGTGTGATGCTATTTCAGGCGCCCGCCCCGGTGCCCGCCGCGAAGTGGTTGAAGCATACATTCAACGTTTGAACAAACTGGAAGAAATTGCCCTCTCCTACCCTGGTGTTGTAAAAACCTATGCCATACAGGCCGGACGTGAACTTCGCGTAATTGTAGGAGCCGATAAGGTTTCGGATGAGGAATCAAACCAGATCGCTTTCGATCTTTCACGCAAAATACAGGAAGAAATGACGTACCCGGGTCAGATAAAAATCACGGTTATCCGTGAAACCAGGGCCATAAGCTTTGCAAAGTAATTGTAATTTATTTCAGAAAAGGAGTTCTTTTAAGGGCTCCTTTTTTGTTTTAAAGAAAGATATGCTAATAAATGATGGGCTTGAAATAGTCTCAAAGTGGCTAAACATCAATAACCGTGGGTGCAACTCACGGTTATTGACCACCATTAAGAGATCACAGCTACGAAGTGGTTGAACAGAATTCTGTATAATTCAACCCCTTCGGGGCAGTGCCTATCCTGTCGTTATTAACCGTGGGTTGCACCCACGGTTAATAAAATTAAGCCCTTTCAGGGCTTCTCGCAAGGCTGTCATAGATTTAACCTTTGATATAAGATAAGAAAGTAAATTATCTCCATGGACACAAACCAACTCAATCTCTTTAAAAAACTCCTTCCCGGCTTACTGCCTATTTTTGTTTTTATACTGGTTGATGAATTCTGGTCGACGGAAGCGGGGTTAGTAGTTGCCGTTGTTTTTGGAGTCGGGCAACTGGGCTGGGTATTTATCCGCGAGAAGCGCTTCGACCGGTTTGTATTTTTTGATACCGCTTTGTTGGTGGCGCTTGGAGGTATTTCGATTGCATTGAATGACGAAATATTTTTCAAACTCAAGCCAGCCCTGATTAACCTGATATTTTGTGCCATACTTGGCTTTTCGGCGTTCAGCAGCAAAAACCTGCTGATGATTTACACGCAGCGATACATGGGCGATATGAAAATGCCTGCCGGTGCCGAAAAAGCCATGCAAAAAACAATGAAGATCCTGTTCTGGATGATGCTGGGCTATACTTTATTAATTGTTTATTCTGCATTTTATATGAGTAAGGAAGTCTGGGCCTTTATCAGCGGAGGATTGCTCTATATACTTTTCGGAATATTTTTCGCCTGGCAATTTATTTCAGCTAAACTGAAGGCAAAAACACCGGGTAAAAACGAGGAATGGGTTCCCCTGGTAGATGAAAAAGGGAATATTACAGGTAGGGCTACACGCAAAGAAGTACACCGCGGACCGGGAAAATTGCACCCGGTTGTGCATCTGCATATTATCAACAGCAAAGGCGAAATCTACCTTCAAAAACGATCAATGCTCAAAGATACGCAGCCCGGCAAATGGGATACATCGGTTGGCGGGCATGTTGATTTAGGCGAAACCATTGAGCAGGCTTTGCTTCGCGAAACAGCAGAAGAGTTGAATTTATCAGGCATTCACCCCGTTCCTTTAACTCAATACAAATGGGAAACCGCGATAGAATCGGAATTGGTTTTCAGTTTTACGGCTTTGTATAATGCTAACCCGGTTTACAATAAGAAGGAAATAGATGATGGTCGGTTCTGGACCATTCAGGAAATCAGGACACACCTGGGAAGCGGTATTTTTACACCTAATTTCGAGAATGAGTTTCCGGTTTTAGTGAAGGCGATGGGAAAGAGTTAGATAGAGGCAGGAAGAGCGGAGACGAAAGAGTGTTGCTTGAAATATCCTTTTTTATGAAGGCAAGGTTTCAAGGTTTACCTTCGGTGAGCTCGCTTCGCTCGGTTCAGGGTTACAAAGTTTCAGAGTTTCAGCCCCCGCCTAAATCCTCTCCGCCAGCTGGCAGAAGGACTTGACAGAGGCTGCTTCACAGAATTTCAGGGATGCATTATTTTATTTATACATTTTATTATTTGTCATTTTGTTTTTATTAAAACGCTTCAAACAATCCAGGCTATTCAATCCCGATAGCTATCGGGACTTCAAACCATTTTCTATTAACTTTTTTCTAATCCCCCATCTTCATCCCCCCATTCTTCGAGTCATTTTCATGGTTTGGGAGTCGTGATCTTCCGACTTCGATCTTCCGTCTTCCGTCTTCGGTCTCCTGTCTTCAAAAAACTTCTGATGCAATAGTAATTCCAATCTTTCAAAAAATAAATTACAACATCTGCTTGGCCTTATCAACTTTTATTTCCAATACTCTGTTCAGCCAGGCGAACTTGATTTTCATCATTTCGTATTCATCACCCGATTCAATATAATTGGCCTTACCTGTTATCAGAAAACCGGTACCCGGATAATCTTTATACCCCAGCACATTTTTGCTGCCTAACGTTATTTTAACCGTGCTGTTCACTTCCACATTTTTTTGAGTTTTGCGGAAACCATAAGCAGGTATCAAAATGCGTTCATCGTCGGTTATCACCAGGTACGAATTCCAGGTATTTACCATATGAGGCTCGATTCCCCACGACATAATTGCAACAACACCTTCGTGTTGAAGTACTTCTAAAAATTTGGCTGAAAGTTTATTATTTTCACTCATTTTAAATCTTATTTAAATTAATTAGCAGTAAATTTTAATAATAGCAATCTATTTGGGCTGCCAGTAGCATCTGACAGGCGAAACTATCAGTCCTTCATTCTTTAATTGGGACATTGCCTTGTCAACAATCTTACGGTCAAGCCCTGTAAGTTCTACAATTTTTCC
>JBBSBT010000239.1:0-5476 GCA_038250985.1 Bacteroidales bacterium | reverse complement strand
ATCCAGCCGATACCGATAGGGAAACCCATCATCATCGAAAGCATAGCAGGAGGGCTCATTTTTGGCATGCCCATCATTGGGGCAATCATCATAACTGCGGTCATAACTCCGGTGGCAACTATACCACCCAGGAGTGATTGTGTGATCTTGTTTGACATTGTTTTTGTTTTTAAATTGTTAAAAAAATCCGGGAGCTGATGAACCAGCCCCCGAATGACTGATTTGTTTTGTAAAATTGAAATCCTTGCAGGAATTATCAGAATACCTGCAGGCAATTATAAGCTACTTGTTCTTCATACATTCAGCGGTGCAAACATGTCCTTTCTCGCCATGGGCATAAGCATGTTGTCCATCTTTACAGGCGGCTGTGCAAACGTGATCTTTCGTATCCGTTGAAGTGGCAGAAGTTGTATTCATGGTTTTACAGTCTGCGGTGCAAACATGTCCTTTTTCGCCGTGAGCGTAAACACAATGGCCACTTGTATGACAAGCATCGGTACAAACATGGTCTTTCAGCTCAACGGTTTGAGTTTTCATCTTCTCCGTTTTTGTTGATTTTTGAGCATTTGCTGCTGCTGAAAGCCCGACGATGATCGCGATTACAAAAAATAATTTTTTCATGTTATTTAATTTTTAGAGTTAGAAAAATTGATTTACAAACATATAGTCGCAGTTTTTCGCGGACCTGACAAAAAGGAGAAAATATTTAAATTATTGATTCCATTAAGGAATTGCCATTATTGCTGAAGCATGCAGACCATTCTTTCTGATTTACTTATGAAAGCAGCCGAGTATGAAATATTTTTTGTATTTTTAATCTGATCTGTTTCCCCTGTTTTGTAGAATTGATACTTTTACACCCGATTAAATAAAAAGAGATATGAAAAAACTTACAATTTTGATCCTTGCGCTTGGGATCAGTTCCCTGGTCGTGGCACAGCAAAATGCAAATACGGTTTACAATCATTATTTCACCGGCGAAACCATGCGGGTGGATTATTTCCACACTGGAACCGCAACGGAAGAACATTTCTCCGTCGACCGAATCCTGAACGACGGAGCCTGGGCCGGGAGCCAAACAGTGCTGCTGGATGGGTTAAACCGTGGCTTATACTTTTTTAAGATTACCGACACTTTAACCAATACGTTGCTTTACAGCCGCGGATTTGCCAGCGTTTTCGGCGAATGGCAGAGTATTGGCGATCCAAACTGGGGGACATTCAGCGAGTCGGTGAGGTTTCCATGGCCCAAATTGCCTGTTCGTTTGACTATTGAAAAACGGGATGAGAAAAATAATTTTGTCCCTATATGGAGTACCCTGGTTGATCCGAAAGCCAGGATAGTGAATACCGCAGTTTTAAAAAGCCCGTATAAAACATTTCCATATATGGAAAACGGTAAAACAAGTAACCACGTTGATATTGTAATACTCGGTGATGGATACACCGCTGCTGAAATGGTTAAATTTCATAAAGATGTAAAAACGCTGACGGATGAATTATTCACGGTTGAGCCTTTTAAATCGCGGAAATCGGATTTTAATGTACGGGCTGTTGAAACGCCGTCGGCAACTTCGGGAGTAAACAAACCCCATCCCGGTGTTTTTAACCGCACACCGCTTTCGATATCCTACGGGGCCTTCGATTCCGAAAGATACGCCCTGTCGTACGACAACCGAACCATACGCGATGTGGCTGCCAGTGTGCCTTACGATTATATGTTTATCCTGATCAACGAACGTACTTATGGAGGCGGAGGTATTTTTAATCTTTATTCAACTGTGGCTGCCGATAACAAGTTTTCGCGCTATATTTTTGTTCACGAATTTGGTCACTGCTTTGCCGCCCTGGCGGATGAATATTATACTTCGGATGTTTCGTACCAAACGCCGGCAATTACTGTTGAACCCTGGGAGCCTAATGTTACCGCTCTGCTGGATCCCGCCAATCTGAAATGGAAAGAACTGGTTAAACCGGGAACCCCCATTCCGACTCCATGGAGCAAAACCGAATACGACAATTTCAGCTTTAGTATTCAGAAAGAGCGACGTGCTTTACGAGCAGCCAATGTCCCGGAAGCTGAAATGGAAGCATTGTTTGAGCGGGAGAAAAAAGCAACACTCGAAATGTTTGCCAAAAACAAATATGCAACTGCCACTGGCGTTTTCGAAGGAGGCAATTATATGCAGTTCGGTATTTACCGCTCAGCGCTGGACTGTATTATGTTTACCCGCGATAAACAGGAGTTTTGCCCGGCATGTACCAAGGCTATCTCGGAGGTAATTGATATGTATGCGAAGTAGGGATTGAAGGGATTGAGGGGATTGAATGGATTGATGGGATTGAAAGGATTGAATGGATTGAAGGGATTGAAGAGTTTAAAGTCCCGATAGCTATCGGGTTTAAAGGGTTTGAAGCGTTTAGGGGATTGATGGGATTGATGGTATGGTGGAGGTTATTTGGTTTTCTTTGCATTTTTGTGGCTGATAGCAGTCCGGAAATTTCGCCTTTAATTTGCCTGAATAATGCCGGAGATGAACAGTTAGCCGTCTTTTCGGGTTAAAGCTATATCAATTTTTTATTTTATGAAATTAACACGGTTGTTTACCGAATTCTTCGAAAGTGAAAAGGCTGGCGGACTTATCCTGGTTTTTGTTACAATAGTTTCACTTGTTCTGGCAAATTCGGCAATCCAATCCGGCTATATTCATTTTTGGAATTATAATGTGGCAGGGCACAGCCTGGTCCAATGGATAAATGATGGACTTATGGCTGTTTTCTTTCTGATGATAGGGCTGGAACTGGAGCGGGAAATTTACGCCGGAGAGCTTTCGAACATCAAAAATGCTTCTTTACCCATCTTCGGTGCTTTGGGTGGAATGTTGGTGCCTGCAGGCATTTTCCTTTTGTTCAATTATGGTACCTCTATTCAGTCAGGAGCCGGTATCCCTATGGCTACGGATATTGCGTTTGCCGTAGGAATATTATCACTGTTAGGGAAAAGAGTTCCATCGTCGCTGAAAGTATTCCTTGTAGCTCTTGCCGTTATCGACGACCTTGGCGCAATTATCGTTATTGCAATTTTTTATACTACTACACTATCACTTGTTAATTTAAGCATCGCTTTAGCAATAATGCTTGTGCTATTTGTCCTGAACCGTTTAAAAGTGAAAAATCTGATTCCTTACCTGATCGGAGGTGTAGGAATGTGGTATTTTATGCTTCACTCGGGCGTACATGCTACCATTACCGGCGTATTACTCGCTTTTGTAATTCCGTTTGGCGACGGGGGCGGGAAATCACCTTCTTATATTTTGCAACACATGCTTCACAAACCGGTTGCATTTTTTATACTTCCTTTGTTTGCACTTGCCAATACAGGTCTGTTATTGGGAGCCGGTTGGGCATCCGGTATTGCATCTGCC
This sequence comes from Bacteroidales bacterium, assembly GCA_038250985.1. Classification (GTDB taxonomy): domain Bacteria; phylum Bacteroidota; class Bacteroidia; order Bacteroidales; family UBA4417; genus UBA4417. The sequence continues at coordinate 2,052 of JBBSBT010000239.1, read as the reverse complement.
GGCAGCCTGGGTATTATTGCCGGGCTTGTGCTTGGGAAACCTATCGGGATACTGCTTTTTTCGCTGCTTGCAGTGTGGATTGGAATCGGAATATTACCTAAAGACCTGAAGTGGAAGAATATTATAGGAGTCGGAATGCTTGGCGGAATTGGCTTTACAATGTCGATTTTTATCACTTTGCTGGCTTTTAGCGATCCCGCGCTGATTAATAGTTCGAAAATCGCCATACTGATTGCTTCAGCAATTGCCGGAATAGCCGGGTTTGTTATCCTCAGGCTTACGCTCCCGAAAACAATTAATGAAGAGGATGATAGGGAATAATGAATTGTTAGCTTCCGGAATTAAAATCTCTTCTACAGTTTCAGCCACCAGCTAAAGAGGGTTTCCGTTTCTCCGGATTTTATAAAATTATTTTTCTCAAGTATGGCATACGACGAATGATTTGTCTTCTCAGTTGAAGCTTTTACGGACTTTACACCAGGTTGCGATGCGGCCCACAGAATTATGGCTCCAACGGCTTCTTTCATATAGCCTCTTTCTCTGAAATCCTTATAAGTTCCGTACCCGATCTCAATTTCTCCTTCTACATTTGGTTCACCATAAAAACATAAATCACCAACCATTTTGTTCTGGTCTTTCAATATCAGTGTCCAGAGGGTGCTGAACAAGTAATTCTTAGTAATGTCGGCTACGTTTGGCAAAATAGTGCTTTCCAAAGCATCCTTAAGTTCATTGGAAATTGATCTTGACGTTCCGTTCAGATTCAGCTCCAATTCCAGCGAATTGTCATTCCTGATATACTTCTGAAGCTGATGATGAGTTAATGGTTTTAAAAGCAAACGCGAAGTTTCAATCATTTTTCGGGTTTTATATTTTCAATTCAGCCACAAATAGCGTAACAGCTTTACCTTTAATTTCCACCCTGTCGCCAAGCATTTTTACCTTCAGTTTTCCTGTGCGTTTCGACACCTGCAGGGAATCCATCTCTGTTTTCCCAAGCTTCTCCGCCCACAAAGGCGTCAGGGCGCAATGTGCCGAGCCGGTTACCGGGTCTTCGTTAATGCCTAAGCCCGGGGCAAAACATCGCACAACAAAATCATATTCGTCGGATTCGCTCTTTGAGGTAATCATCAGGTGCCCCAGCCCACTTATTTTCATGCGCTCAAAAGCAGGCTCAGCTCTTCTTATTTCATCCTCTGTTCCTGCAACGGCAATAATCCAGTTGTAAATACTCGAATAAGTTTCAATGGGGGTAAAACCGATAGTTTCTTTGAAATCGCCAGGTACTTCGATACTGTTAAGCGGATAGCATGGGAAATTCATCACTATCAGGTCAGTATCCTTTTTTATGCTCAATTCACCACCATCGGCTTTGAATCTGATAGTTTCATTTTCTTGTTTTAACCCGGTTTCATAAATAATATGTGCGCTTGCCAGGGTTGCATGCCCGCAAAGTGGCACTTCATTGGTGGGCGTAAAATAACGGATCCGGAAATCATTCCCCGTTGGAATAACAAATGCTGTCTCCGACAGGTTCATCTCTGCAGCCATATTCTGCATCCATTCATCTGTAATGCTTTCATCAACTATCATTACACCGGCAGGATTACCTTTAAAAGGCTCGTCGGTAAAAGCGTCGACCTGGTAAATTGATCTTTTTTTCATCACTTCTTCTTTATTAAACAATTCTTTGCTTCTTCCAGGGTACCAACAAAGTTTATTCTGCCCGGTTTGTTGCTTTCGCGAATAAAGTCCTGCAGGCTATTGCCTGTAAATTTTGTAAAATCGCCGACTATGGCAAGCCGGCTTTGACAGGTGGAGAATTTCTGAAGCATATCTCCGGCAACACCGGTTTTTCGGGAATTTGTCCCGATTTATCAGGAAGACCCCGCATTTGCTATAGCGTTTTTTACCAGCAGGGTTTCATGATTCCAGTATCAATATAATCGGTTGAATTTTCTCTTTTTTCACTCTTTGCATTGGCGCAAATTGCTGAAGTTCTATTTTATTTAAATTTATATCGTAAACCCCATGAACTCTGCAGAATATAGT
>JBBSBT010000238.1:0-5479 GCA_038250985.1 Bacteroidales bacterium | reverse complement strand
CTTGAATTGGTAAGGGTTTCAGAAGGAGGTTTAACAACAGCAGTTGTCGTTGAAGACAATAGTTTCGATTTTATCTCATTTTCGATGCCATCCATTTGCATGACCAACTGTTTTTCGGGATTAAAAACCAACAGTCCTGTGCTGACAAATTTCAGAATTCCACCTAAACTGCTGGTAACCACAACCGAGCTCGTATCTTTTAAAGCATAGATGGCGTCAGAGGTTGAAAAATAAATCCTGTTGTTTAGGGTATCTGCTGTTATTGATTTTATTTCTGAATTTTTCGGAAGGGCAGCCAGGGCTTTAAGGTTTTTTTGCTTCAGGTCAAAAGCGAAAAATCCGTTTTCGGTTGCAAAAAGCAGGGAGCCTTTAAATTCAGCAACAGCTAATATGGGCGAAGGCGTATCAAATAATTTAGCATATTTCCCTCCCTTGACAATTACGTAAAGAGCATATTTGGACTTGCCTTTAATCCGGTCGAAAACATATATAGCATTTTTACCGGCACTAATTTCCATTCCTTCGCCAGGTAGTTTAAATAAGCGTTCCAGGTTGCCTTTTGAGTCGAAACTGCATAGTTCATTGTTCCGTATTGTCAACAGCAAATTGTCGGATGTGTATGCATAAGAAGAAATATTGCCATCAACCTTTTTTCCGAAAGGTGAAATGCCTCCCCAGCCTAAAAGATAAAACTGATTGTTTGATGACAATAAAACAAGGTGGTTAGGAGTAATGGCAACTGAACTGATAAATTTTTCGTTGAATTGAATGCCTTCGAGCATTTTCCGGCTCATTAATACCTCAAACCCTAACGAATCGCTTTTAACGGGCATTGCCAAAGAGGCCATTGTCCATATCGCAATAAAAAAAGTTGCTGTTAATTTTCGAAAATTTCGCGACAAGTTTTTTGAGTTTTAGTTAGACATTAGACTTCAGGATTTATTTTTACTTTTAGGCGGTGTTTAATAAATGTGCAGAAATACTATTTATTAGGTTTCCATTCCTGTGAAAGTTCCACCGCTCCAACAACAACTTCAACTGCTTTCGCCCCTTTTTCACCAACGCCAAAAGCGGATATTATTTTGCTGTTGAATAGTCCTTTGATAGGATCTGTAAAACTATTTACGATAGTTTTCTTCATAGTATTTGCTACAGCAGTAGTGACCCCATTTGTCATATTGCCGGATGTTTCCAATGCTCCTTGATAGTCGCCTTTTGTCGCCTGACCAAAGGCTTTTGGCAATCCATCTTCGCCTAGAACCACGTCCACTATATTCAGCAACCCACCTGCTACTGTCCCCACAACCGGAAGGTTTTCCAGGGTGAATCTTAAACCCTTTTCCTCTAATGACATCTGAGCTGCCATACCTTCATCTACTCCGGTATTATTTGAAATTGGGCTTAGGTCGTTGAATCCCTGGTCTTTGTACCATTTGTCTCGCTTTGCTTGTTCCTCAGGAGAAGTGAGCAAGCCAACCACCCCTTTGCTTTCACTCAGGTCAACCACACTGGCATCCAAAGCAGGAGGTTTAACGGGTGAAGTGGTGGGATTGAAATTGTTTGTCTGGTTGGAGTAAAATGCATCAAAGTCTTTATCGCCGGTGCTGGGTATTTTCATTGATGTCAAAGTGTTGTCGATAATGCTTTTAATACCAAATGCTTCGAGTTGTTGCTTATAGTCTTTGGCCCAATCATCAAAAGCTGAACTTTCGTGTGGCGTGAACAAGGGCCTGCCCGAGAATTGCCCGTCAAATGCTACTTCACCGGGATTTACCTGTCCAGGAGATACCAAATCGGAGCCGCTGCAGGGAGTGCATGTATAAAATAAGGAGCAATCCCCGATATACTTACTGCCGTCATATACAGGAAAGGTTTCTTTTACTGCAAGAATGGTCTGCCTGAGAGCTTCGCATTGACCCCGGGAGGGGAATACACTCGGAATAATAAAAGTTGGTAAGGAGGGAAGGCCGGAACCACAGGGTCCTGTTTGTGTTAAATTAATTGTAAAGCCCCAGCCCTGGGCTCTGGTTTTATAGCTAAAACCAAAAATAATAAGGAATGAAAAAAACAGTGTTACAAATACTTTTTGTTTTGTAAGCCCTCGAGCTATCCACGCTTTCATGAGTAATGAATTTACAGCAGTAGAGTATTTATTTTATTTGTCAGGGTAGTAAAAGAACTGGTATTAATAAACCTATCCCGTTATTATGATATTAGAAAGCGTTTTTGGGGGATTGTTTCTTATGCAGGGTTCAAAGTAAGATTTATAATTATGGAACTGCCGTTACATCAAAATTAATTTTATCATCCTCAGTTTGATATTGATGGCCTTCAGGTTGAGCTTTTTAAACGCATCTGTTCAGGAATCAGAAATTTTGAATTAAATTTTTGACGACCAAAGATAAGGTACAATTCAACAAATTATTCGCCTGTTTGTAATTTATATTGATTTTAAATAGAGTTAAAGAAACAGGCTTTTTACTCTTACGCTAAAACAAAATATGGGAAGTTATTTATTAAAAAACTGGCAACCCAAATGGATTGCCAGTTATAAACGTATAGATAAGTTAAATAACCGGCAATGGATAAACCGGCATCAAAAGCTTGGAATAATATGAGATTGCAAGTCAATCAAGGCGCATGCCTCAAAAGAAGGTATAAAATGAAATGATAACAGGCATGTGTGGCAGAAAAAAGTAATATTGAAAGAAGTCATAGCTGATTCGATGTTTTCTTTCCTGCCAACGGTATACATTTATGCATTTACATGCTTACCATGCATCTGATATTTCAGCCTGGTTTCTTCTTCCTTACTTTTATCGGATATAAAAATAATTGTTTTGCCATTATCCATTATCACGGCATATTTATCCGTTGTTGATCCTGTTAGCAGTTTAGTTGCATGTTTAACTGCATGTGACTTGTGCCCTGTTTCGTCATTTTTCATTGTATGTGTTTTTTAGTTAAAGTTACAACTGTAATATTCACATTGAAATTTATCTTTTCTAAGGCCGTTTCCTCAGTTCGGATATCGTTTTTTAAAACAACCCGGGAAACAATATATTGCTCGTAAACCAGGTGTTATGAAATTTTAACGTATTCTGATCCAGCCTGGTGGAAGTAAAGGATTTCTGTTTTTGAAAATACCCATACCCGGTTACAAGGTTTATTTATGTAAATTTAAGTTCGGTTTCCACCGTAAATGTTATAGAATTTCTGAATAAATTTATATAATTCACACATTTAAAGTTTTTATCAGATGTTTTCATGTGAATGTTGAATAAATGCAACTTTTTGATTGTATCTTTGAAAGAACATATCATCTCTGAATATTTTCATGGTAACAATAAGGCAAGTCTTATAATTCTGCATTTATTACTAATTCCTGCCTGCAGCATATTTCCCCTAAAATAAAAATGAAACACTCTAAATATGGAAAAGACTATTAGCTTTCAGTTAAACGGAAAGAAAACAGAAGCCGTTCTGGATCCAAACGAAACTCTTTTATGGGTTTTACGAAATCATTTCGGGTTAACAGGTACCAAGTACGGCTGTGGCATTGGTTTCTGCGGTGCCTGCACTGTACTTATTGACCAGGAACCTGTACGATCATGCAACCTGGCTATTAGCGATGTGGAAGGTAAAAAAGTTGTTACCATCGAAGGCCTAGCAAAAGGGGGTGTTTTGCACCCGGTTCAGAAAGCATTTGTTGAGCACGATGCTCTGCAGTGTGGCTTTTGTACTTCCGGTATGATAATGAATGCTGCAGGACTGCTTATAAAAAACCCATCACCAACCACAGAGGAAATTAAGGAAGGTATGGAGGATAATCTATGCCGTTGCGGTGCTCACAAACGTATCATTGATGCTGTTCACACAGCTTCTACCGAAATGAAAGGAGGCAAATAAGATGAAAAAGACAGAATCAAATATTCAGAAAGTAGCCCAATCCACTGAAGGATCAGGATTAAAAAGAAGAAGTTTTATTCAGCTTATGAGCGGCGGAATATTTATCTTTTTTAATGCCTGGAGTGTTTTTGATCTTTTAGCCTGCTCCCCTGAAAAGCGCAGGAGTCTTCCTGAAGATTATAATGCATTTCTCATGATTGCTGAGGATGGAACGGTAAATTGTTACACCGGCAAAATTGAAATGGGACAGGGAATTATTACCTCGCTGGCCCAGGAAATGGCCGATGAACTTAATGTTCCTCTGGCAAGTGTAAAAATGGTTATGGGCGATACGGATCTTTGTCCGTGGGACCAGGGGACCTGGGGTTCGTTAAGTACCAGGGTTTTTGGACCGTTTATGAGAGCTGCCGCAGCCGAAGCAAGGGGCGTGCTGCTTGAGCTTGCTTCCGAAAAGTTTAAAGTTCCGGTTTCGCAACTCGAAGTAAAAGAAGGTATCATTACCGACACAAAAAACGCAGCTAATTCAGTAAGCTACGCACAACTTACCAAAGGCAAAAAGATTGAAAAATACCTGGATGTTAAACCGGCAGTTGAAGATTACACCAAATTCACGTATGTTGGTAAATCGTACAACCACAGCGATGCTATCCTTAAAGTAACCGGTGAAGCAAAATATACAGGCGATTTAAAGTTGCCGGGAATGGTTTTTGCACGAATCCTCCGGCCACCTTCACATGGGGCTAAACTCACTTCGGTTGATACTTCCGGAGCAGAGAAAATTGAAGGTATTAAAGTTGTTCGCGATGGCGATTTAGTTGCCGTATTGCACGAAAACCGTGATAAAGCGGATCAGGCTGTTGTAAAAATTGATGCGAAATATTCATTTAATGAGATGCCGGTTAATAACGAAACCATCTTCGACTTTATGTTAAAGGCCGATTCAGATTCGAGGGAAATAAGGGCATCAGGAGATATAAAAGAGGGACTTAAACTGTGTGCAAAAACATTTGATTCGGAGTTTCCCGATCCTTACCTGGCTCATACTCCCATTGAACCACACACAGCCCTGGCACATATTGAAAATGGGAAACTTACCGTTTGGGCATCAACTCAAAACCCTTTTGGATTACAGGATGAACTGGTGGATGCGATTGGTTTCACACAGGAAAATGTCAGGGTTATAACTCCTTTTGTAGGTGGCGGATTTGGAGGCAAAAGCGCCAACCAACAGGCAATTGAAGCTGCACGGCTTGCCAAACTTTCAGGTAAACCAGTAATGAATATCTGGACCCGCGATGAGGAGTTTTTCTATGATCACTTTCATCCTGCAGGAGTTATAAAGATAAAATCCGGTGTAGATAATTCAGGGCTGATAAAGCTCTGGGAATACGACATTTATTATAGTGGCAGCAGGGGATCGGATACCATTTACGATGTTCCCAATGTTAAAACCATGAGATTTGGCCAAAAGCAGAATTCTCAGCCTGTTCATCCGTTCGATACCGGCGCCTGGCGCGCTCCGAATGCAAACACAAATACTTTCGCCAGGGAGTCGCAGATTGATATAATG
>JBBSBT010000237.1:0-5499 GCA_038250985.1 Bacteroidales bacterium | reverse complement strand
GGGCAGCCAGGCCAGTTTTCCGCGGATAATAAGTTACCGTTTCACAGTATGTATTTAATTCCGGTGCTTTCGGCCTGTCGTACTGGTAACAGTGGAGGTGAATTTTTATTCCGGCTTTGTGCAGTGCTTTCAATTTGTAAAAAACATCTATCACACCGCCATAATTTGCAGGGTAGGGTATGCTAAAAGCAACGATATGCAAATGTTTATCAGGCATAAGGCGCAAATATCTCGATAAGTGTGTTTTTTTCTTTTTCCCAGTTCAGTTCGGCTGCAGCTTTTTGGGTGTTCTTTTTATAAAAGGCCATCCGGGTTTCATCCTTAAGCATGCTGTTTATTTTTGTTGCCATGTGTTCCGGATCATGATCTTGAATAAAATCACCTATTTCATATTGCTGAATTATCTTTTTTATCTCGACCAAAGGGGTTGCAAGCACAGGCACCCCGGCATAAATATAATCGAAGAGCTTATTTGGCAGACTATACCTGTAATTGATATTGGTATCTTTATCGATAGTGAGCCCTATATCGGCATTGGCCGTATATCCGAAAAGGATTTCAGGCGTTTGCCGGGATACAAACCTTACTTTCTTCTCCAGGTGCAATTCATTCACCATTATTTTCAATACAGGCAGTACATCACCACCGCCAACAATCAATAATAAAACACCATCAAGATATTGCATGGCTTCAACCGCTTCTTCGGCACCGCGCTGAACATTGATCCCTGAACCCTGCATAAGCACGATTTTTTTATCCGTTGGCAATTCAAGATCTTCGCGTCCGGGTATTTCAACATTCCCGGGCCGACGTGGGATATTCCTGACAATGCTGAAATTCACATGATATTCCTCTTCAAAAAGGCTGGCAATACTGGCGTTAACCGTAATACAACTCTTGAGTTTCGGAACAATGGTTTTTTCGATCCATTTCCATACCCGCTGAACTTTCGGCCTGTTCACCAGTTCGGGAGTAGCGGTGAAATACTCATGGCTGTCGTACACAATCGGGATGTGTTTTATTTTATGTACCAGGTAATTGGGTAAAAGCGTATCAAGGTCGTTACTCACCAGTAAATCAGCCGGTCTTGACAGAAGCAGGAAAAATAACCTGATATTGTATTCAGCGTAAAACAGCGGACCTTTTTCCCACAACAGTCGCATACGCAGGGTTTCGTATACGCGCTCTGGCATCCGGGGACTATCGTATTTGCGGCGGCCAACCATTAAAACCTCAAAGCCCAGGTCGGTCAGAACACTTGCCGTTCTGGCCACGCGCTGGTCGGTTACCAGGTCGTTGATCACCGAAATGATTGCCCTTTTCTTTTTCATTTTGTTTATCAGATTGCGAAAGTAAAGTTTTCGCACGAAATAGCCATGATTTTATCCTCACCATCTATGGATGATAGCATCAATACTTAGGTTGAAATTTTTGTTCATAATCAAATATAGTTGATGGCTGGATGTGAATAATTACTTTTTGTTGGATAAAAACAAGGCCCTGGTTTTAATAAGTGTTGCAACCTGATTTTGTGATTCTTAAAGTCTTTTATTGTTTGTGGCGATTCTTTTTTAACCTCCAAGGCACGAAAACACTAAGAAAGCACAAGGCGTAAAGCACTACTTTTCGCTGTAGCTTTAAAAAAATAAACAATGAATTTTTAATAAATATGCCTGAAATTGGATTGGTTAAATTAAATTTGCCAAATAATTGTAGTTCCGAAACCCGCCCGGAAAAGTTAAGGATTATTGAATCTGTGATTTTATTGTCCTATTTGTTAATTGTATCCTTACAACCTATGCCGATCTTTCCCGAAATCAAGGAGAATTTTTCGCTCTATTCTTTTAATACGTTTCATATTGAATCTGTAGTCCGCTATTTTACTGAGGTCAACAGTATTGAGCAATTCAGAGATTTGATTTTTTCAGACAAAATAAACGGAATTCCTCTGCTTTTGCTGGGTGGTGGCAGCAACCTGCTTTTCTCAGGTAACTATAAGGGAATGGTTGTTCACATAATCAATAAAGGTATCGAAATCGTAAGCCGTTCGAATGATACTGTAATTGTTAAGGTTTCGGCTGGTGAAAACTGGCACGAATTTGTTACTTATTGCGTGAACAATGGCTTTGGCGGGATTGAAAACCTGTCGCTTATTCCCGGCAATGTCGGGAGTTGCCCGATTCAAAACATAGGTGCATACGGCGTTGAAGTTAAAGACTCCATTCTTTCGCTCGAAGCCATTGATATGCAGACTGGTGAGCTTAGGGTTTTCGGCAGGGAGGAGTGTGGATTCGGTTACCGCAACAGTATTTTCAAGCGTGAAATTAAGGGTAAAATGGCTATTTGGTCAGTGACTTTTGAGTTGAACCTGAATTCAGTTGTACATCTCGAATACGGCGCAATAAAACAGGAATTAGCTGATATGCAGGTTGAAAACCCGGGTATAGCAGATGTAAGTAAAGCTGTGTGCAATATCAGGAGAAGCAAGTTGCCTGATCCATTGATACTTGGAAATGCCGGAAGTTTCTTTAAAAACCCTACCGTTGATAATAAAGTTGCAAAAAAACTGGCTGAAGCATTTCCTAAGATGGTTTCGTACCCGCTTGAAGACGATAAGGTAAAACTGGCAGCCGGGTGGTTGATTGAGCAATGCGGATGGAAGGGATTCCGCGAAGGCGATGCCGGAGTGCATCAAAGCCAGGCATTGGTTCTTGTAAATTACGGAAGAGCAACCGGAAGCAATATTCTGACACTTGCCCACCGTGTTCAGAACTCTGTTTATGAGCGTTTTGGCGTAACCCTGGAGATGGAAGTGAATGTGATTTAATGGCTTCCCCTTTTCCTGGTTTCAATACTATGAGAGGTATGATTTACGAATGACGATTTACGATTTTTATGATTGACTATAAAAAAGTCAAAATAGAAAACACAAGATTCAATCGGGAAATTATTCTGTAACTCTGTAACTCCCGATTGCATCGGGACAAGCTCTGTAACTCTATAACTCCCGATTGCATCGGGACAAGCTCTGTAACTCTGAAACCCTGTAACCCTGTAACTCTGAAACCCTGTAACTCTGAAACCCTGTAACTCTGTAACCCTGTAACCCTGAAACAATAGAACGTCTACCGGATTTCGGCCGCCTTCTCAATACAATTCCACAATTTCTCCGCTGTTTGTTCCCAGGAAAATTTGCTGCGTTGTTCTCTGCCAGCAACAATGAGTTTTTGCCTGAAATCATTATCCGATGAAATTTTCCGCATGGCATCACAAATGGATGTGATTGAAAACGGGTCGGTTAAAATGGCGGCATTTCCTGCAACTTCAGGCATGGAGGTGATATCCGAAGTAATAACCGGGGTGTCACATTGAAAGGCCTCGAGGATTGGAATTCCAAATCCTTCAAAATACGAAACATACGTCAGCGCGAGGGCGGAAGCCATCAGCGAAGCCAATTCTTCATCTGTAACCCGCCCTGTAAATATAACATGGTCCCTGTATTCCATTCCTTCGTATGCCAGGCGGATTTCATCGGTCCACCACATGCGGGCCCCGGCAAGAAGTAATTTTATATTTTTAGTATCACTTTTTTTGAAATGGTCAAAGGCTTTAAAAAGGTTAACCAGGTTTTTACGCGGATGCAGTGTGCCAACGAAAAAGAAATAGTCGCAACCATCTGAGAATTTCGCCTTGGTTTGCCTCTGTTCCTCAGCCGGAACCGGTTTAAAAATACGGCTTGCCCCGTTATAAACCACGTCAATTTTTGAAGCATCAATATAGTATTTTTCAACAATATCCGATTTTGAATATTCGGAAACCGTAGCAATTCTTACAGCTTTTCGGGCAAACCGGGGAATCAAAGTTGTATAATACTTCCGCATCATAAAGGGGATGTCTTCCGGGTAATGCTCAAAATTCAGATCATGGATTACCCCGACAGATTTCACACCTGATGCCAGCGAGAGAAACCCATCAGGCGATAAGAAAATATCAGGGTTTGTTCGGGAAAAGTGCAGGGGCAAGGATGCTTCGAACCAGGCAAGAAATAAAAAGGGATGCCGCGCCTGCGGATAAAGTATTACCGGGTTCACGTTCGAATTATAAATAAACCGTTCATCATACTTCCTGTCGAAGTAAAAATAAAACTGGTGCTCAGGATGTTGCGCGGTTATTATCCGCAAAGTCTCATCAGCAAACCTGCCAATGCCATCCATCCGCCCGGCTAACAACAATCGTGTATTTACAGCAATTTTCAAACCCGGCACATTTCAGAATAATACATGCTTTATTTACGCAAAGCTTTGAAAATAATTGTGCCATCATCATAATTTATTGAACTTTCTCAAAATTACTCAACAGTCAATTACTATTCATTTGTTATAATTTTAAATAGTCGTACTTTTGGCTGCAATTACAACAATTATCAATACTGTAGGTGGCAGCGATCGAAACAGAATTATTTTTACCGGAATTCATGAAATCTAATCCGGAATTTTAGCGGACTTGAGTTTAACTTTTTCAACTGTTACCAGATTCTCAGGATTAAAATATGAAGCGTAAATTTATTACCAACCTTGGTTTTCTGCTTTTTCTTAATCTCCTGGTTAAACCATTCTGGATTTTTGGTATTGATCGTACAGTTCAGAATATAACCGCTCCGGGGGAATACGGTTTTTATTTTACCATTCTCAATTTTACATTTCTTTTCAATATCCTTCTTGATTTTGGGATCACAAATTTCAATAACAGGAATATAGCTCAGAACCATCACCACCTGAACAAGCATTTTTCGGGAATTGCGGTACTCCGGCTGGTTCTGGCTGTTATATACTTTTTAGTGATTTTCAGTGTTGCAATAATAATAGGGTATGATACACGACACTTCTATTTCCTTGTTTTCCTGGGTATCAACCAGTTCCTGATGTCATTTATTCTTTACCTGCGGTCGAATATTTCCGGTTTACTGCTATTTCGTATCGACAGCGCCATTTCGGTGCTCGACCGATTATTGATGATATTAATTTGCAGCATTTTGCTCTGGGGAAACATAACTACCGAACCTTTCCGTATTATCTGGTTTGTGTATGCCCAAACCCTGGCATACCTTGTAACCGCTTTTGTAGCCCTGATTATTGTAATGAAGAAAGCTGCTTTTAAAAGGTTGGATTGGGATACACCATTTTTCATTTCAATTATAAAACAGAGCTTCCCCTTTGCTTTACTTGTGCTGCTTATGTCATTTTATAACCGAATCGATTCGGTTATGCTCGAACGATTATTACCCGCCGGTATTGGTACGGGGCAGGTTGGTATTTATGCGAAAGCTTTCAGACTTCTGGATGCTGTGAATATGCTTGCTTACTTGTTTTCGGTTCTTCTTGTCCCCATATTCGCCCGGCTTATCAAAGATAAATCCCCGGTTGAAGGGATGGTGAAATTATCATTTACCATTATTTTCACCATGTCGATGATCGTTGCTACCTGTTCTTCTTTTTTTAG
>JBBSBT010000236.1:0-5516 GCA_038250985.1 Bacteroidales bacterium | reverse complement strand
TAAACAGTGCCCTGAATGCCATTTTCGGACGCCTGTTTAGGATATGTGATATTTTCGGCAAGGAATTTATTCCGTTCAGTTTCACCACCCGGGAACGAAGGCATTTCTTCAACGACTGTAAAGACTTCCTTGCTCTCATTTCCGACAGCTTCTTTTTTCATTGCTGCCATTTTTGTATTATACCCAGTTGGCGCAGGATTAGCTTTGTCGGCTGCAACTGCTTTTGAATCCTCTTTCATTGCAATACCTTCCTCAGTCGGAAGTTTTTCAGGTAATACTGCTTCCTGTGAAGCCACACTCAGTTCATCCTGGTTAAGCACTTCAGTGTCTTCACTTGCTGCAAATTCCAGGGTTTGCGTCGATTTTGAAATTTCTTTTCCATTTCTTGCATTCATGGCAAGAACATTCTCGTTTTCATGCAATAAAATTGTTAATGTATCAGGATTCGCAGGGCTTTCGAGCATTGCCATTTCAGCTGCGCGCTGCTTAACCAGGTTCTCACTATCGATCTGATTTTGAATCCACACCACGTAAAAACTGCCTATTAAAAGAATAACCGAAGCAGCAGCTGCAATCCAGACAAAAGGTCTGTATGAAAGCCGCTTTTTCTCGTTTGCTTCCATAAGGGCATGTGTATGGAGGCGTTGTTTTATCCGCTCATTTAAAATATCAGTCCGGGCATGAAATTTATTTACCGGGCTTAGGGATGGTTTATTTGAATCGGTTTCTGCAAAAGGCTGTTTCCCGGGTAAGCCGGCTACTTCCGAATCCAAAGTATAGGTTAATCCCGGAGCCAGGGTTTCAACGGGTTTATTGCCGTTCAGCCACATTCTGAGCCCCTCGGCAGCATCGGTACACAAAGGACATTCGGTAATATGCTTCTGTGCTTTTGTAAGAGCAGTACCTTTAAGTGAACCTGAAACGAAAAGCATCAGCGCATCGCCTGTAAGGCAACCGGATGGCATGAACAGTGCCGACGACTCTTTCCTTTTGTCATTCATAGCGATCCATCCTTTCCATAATTTGCTTCAGATTGCGTTTGCCGTTTTGTATATGACTTTTCACTTCGTTGTAGGTATAGCCTGTAATTTGTTCCACTTCGCGGTACGATTTTTCGTTCAGATAAAACAACTCAATGCATTGTTTTTGTTCCTGACTCAGGCCGGTAATAGCTGTTTCCAGGTAGCGTATCCGGTGCTCTCCGTCGTCCTCATTAAAAAGATGATTCATCTCAACGGATTCCATAATCTCGGATTCCAGTTTTTTAAGATTATCCTCTATAATCCTTTCGCCCGATTTCTTTCGCCTGAGATGCATCAGGCATTCGTTTTTGGTGATGGTATAAATCCAGCTTTTAAAATTATTGACCTCTGACTTCTTCAGCAACTCAAAAAGCTTTTCAAAAACCAGCATCACCGTATCCTCTGCGTCAGCATCGTTGCCCAGGTATTTATAACTAACCGTAAAAAGAAGGTGAGTGTATCGTTCGTAGAGAATACCTATGATTTCGATATCGTTCGATAGTGCATAGCGGGCAACAAGCTGCTCATCCGACAAGGAAAGCAGTTCTTTTTTTTCGTCTTTTCTGAAAAAATGCAGCGTCACGCCGGGAAGTTTGTACAAAGATAGCTTTTTTGAGGATTTGAGAATTATGAGCCGGGGTTCCGGGTAAAGTTGTAAAAGAATAGTCGGATTATATTTGAAACACTGTAACTCTGAAACACTGTAACGCTGTATCCCGATAGTCCCGATAGCTATCGGGATCGGGACTGAAACGCTGAAACGTTGGAACCCTGAAACCCTGAAACTCTGAAACGCTGTAACCCTGAAACAATTAACCCTTAATTCTTTTTCCATTTCTTATCCCATTTATGGAATTTTAAATATACGTGCATCTAATGGTTGTAATCGAAATTATTAACCCTCTATTTTTTAACGCTATGAAAACCTTACTAATGTTCTCTACACTGTTCGCCGCGATTCCGATTCTGGTTATTTCATCAGGAAGCATGCTCATTTCTTCGAAACAATTTTCACAATCTCATATTCCCGTCATGAAACCTTTGCAATATTCACCCACGCATGAAACTGATCCTGATAAAACCCTTTCGCCATATTTCTTTGTAAAATCTGACAATCCCGGCCTTGATCAGTTGCCGCTTAAAGCTACATCCGCCGATGTAAATATTGCAGGCGTGATAGCCGATGTAAGCGTGGTGCAGGAATATACCAACGAAGGCAAGAATCCGATCGAAGCCATTTATGTGTTCCCTGCATCAACCCGGGCAGCTGTTTACAGCATGAAAATGACTATCGGCGAGCGAACGATTATAGCTAAAATATCGGAACGCGAACAAGCCCGAAAAGATTATGAAGCTGCAAAGCAGCTGGGGAAAAGCGCTTCGCTGCTGGAACAGGAACGGCCTAATGTTTTCCAGATGAACGTGGCAAATATTATGCCAGGCGATCATATTGAGGTTGAACTCCGGTATACCGAATTACTCATTCCGGAGGATGGTGTTTATGAGTTTGTGTATCCAACTGTTGTCGGTCCGAGGTACAGCAATAAACCATCCGTAACGGCTCCACCCCAGGAACAGTGGGTCAGCAATCCATATACCCACGAGGGCGAAAAGCCATTGTATACTTTCGATATTCATTGTAATCTTTCAACAGGTTTGCCTGTGAGCGATGTTAAATGCTCAACGCATAAAACGGATATAAAATTTGACAGCCCTTCGGATGCTTCAATTACGCTGATGCCGGAAGAAAAACAGGGCGGAAACCGTGATTTTATTCTCAGGTACAGGCTGGCAGGCGATAAGGTTCAGTCGGGACTTTTATTGTTTCCCGGAAAGGATGAGAGTTTTTTCCTGGCCATGATACAGCCTCCCAAACAGGTGAAACTGTCTGTTATTCCGCCACGTGAATATGTTTTTATTGTAGATGTTTCAGGCTCCATGCATGGCTACCCACTCGATATTTCGAAAAAATTGCTGCGTGATCTTATCGGAAACCTGAAACCAACGGATAGGTTTAATGTTCTGCTTTTTGCCGGGGCATCAAACCTGTTGAGCGAAACTTCTCTTGCAGCAAATAGCCAGAATGTCGAAAAAGCCATCCATTTTATCGATCGTCAGCAGGGCGGAGGTGGAACTGAGTTATTGCCGGCACTTAATCGTGCACTCAACCTGAAAGGTACCGAAGGCTTTGCCCGTAGTTTTGTAATAGCAACCGATGGTTATGTGGATGTTGAAAAGGAGGCTTTCGACCTGGTGCGGAAAAACATGGACAAAGCCAATTTCTTTGCCTTTGGAATTGGTTCATCGGTCAACCGACTGATTATCGAAGGAATGGCACATGCCGGAATGGGGATGCCTTTTGTGATTACCAGGCAAGAAGAAGCTGAAGCTACGGCCGATAAATTCAGGCAGTATGTTCAGAACCCGGTTCTAACCCATATCAATGTAAAATACGATAAGTTCGATGCCTATGACGTGGAGCCATTAAGCATTCCTGATGTTTTCTCCGAAAGACCGGTAATTATTTTCGGGAAATACCGTGGAACACCGTCAGGAAGTATTGCCATTAAAGGCATGAATGGAGAAGGTGAATATGAAAATATATTAGCAGTTAGTTCTAAAAATGCCTCAGCCTCCAACTCAGCCCTTCGTTACCTATGGGCTCGCGAACGCATCCGCACCCTGAGCGATTATGCTTCGATCGGGTATAATGGAACGGATGAGTACAAACCTGCCATAATAGAGTTAGGCCTGAAATACAACCTTTTGACGTCCTACACTTCATTTATTGCCATTGATAATGATATCCGGAATAAGGATGGCAATTCAACCACGGTTAACCAACCCTTGCCATTACCCGAAGGCGTAAGTGACTATGCCGTTGGAAATAACATGGTATTGAATTGTGTTGCGCCCCCGATGCTGGAGAAAAAATCAAAGGGATACTCTTCTGAACTAACTGATGAAGATATGCTAACACCTGGCGACAAGGAAAAGGAAGAAACAAAGCCTGTTTTATTAATCGTTGAGGAAATGCCTGAATTTAAGGGTGGAGAGCAGGCTCAGAAGACTTTCATGGCTAAAAATATTAGATATCCGCAACAGGCTGTCGAGAGCGGGATCAGCGGAATTGTATTTGTAAATTTTATCGTCGACGAAAAGGGCAATGTCTCCAATGTAAAAGTGATGCGGGGAATAGGCGGTGGATGTGACGAGGAAGCCGTAAGGATCATTATGCTCACCAGCGGCAAATGGAAACCGGGAAAGCTGGATGGAAAACCGGCAAAAGTTGCAATGAGCTTACCTGTTGAATTTTCCTTGAAATAGCGTTGTCTGAACACCCGCAGGGTGTCTCAAACGGGAATAATAAATCTGATCAGTTAACCTTTAAAATTCAGCATCATGAAAAACCAGGAAACTAATGCCGCTCAGATGGATGAGATCGTCTTTGAGCACAGGAACAAGAAATATGGCGCTTATATTTTGCGCAGGATGTACAACAAGCAACTGGCACGCGCATTGTTTTTAGCCTCTGCCATTCTGATTGCGGCGCTGGCATATCCGCTGGCGTCAAGTTATAATAGTAGTAAAGGAGGAAGACAAATTATAGACGAAGGTGGGATAATTTTTATAAACCCTGTGACTCCACCGATTGAAACTCCGGTTGTTCCGCCTCCTCCACCCCCTGTTTCTGACATTCAGAAACGCCTGGTTTTTACTCAACCGGTTGTTGTTCCCGGAGATTTTATTGGCGAAGGTGAATTGCCAACTATGGATGAATTTAATGATAACCAAACCAGTATTCCTCTGGATGTATCAGTTGCAGCATCAATTGAAAAGCAACCAAAATTGATGGAAGAGCCGGAATCAAAGAAAGAAATATTTATAACTGCCGAAGAAATGCCTTCTTATTCGGGAGGTGAAACCGAGCGCATGAAATTCCTTGCCGATAACATTAAATATCCGCAGCAAGCTGCCGAAACCGGAATACAAGGAACAATTTATATTCAGTTTGTTGTCGATTCAAAAGGCAATATTACTGATGTTACAATAATGCGGGGAATTGGTGGTGGATGTGATGAGGAAGCTGTCCGGGTTATTAAAATGATGCCGAAATGGCATCCCGGGAGACAAAATGGTCAGACGGTCCGCGTACGTTATACCATGCCGGTAGTTTTTAAACTGCAGGGTTAGGTTCGTATCTGCACGCACTTAGGGCATCTGAAACGGCCTGACTATTGATAATCAGCAAACCGTCCGCTGTCAACCAACCTTTGGGTGTGCAGACAGCGGGCGGTTTGGAATTTTATATCGCCGCCAGAATTTCCAGCTTGTCAGCGAACTAAATGTGATCACTTTATTTGAAGTTCATAGAGTTATGATTGCCTGACAGTTCAACCAAAGCCAAATAAACATTAAACTCTTTCAACTCAAGGTATTTCAGGCAGTTTTTTTAAACGGATTCCTGCAATGTATACTGTTTCTAAATTACCT
>JBBSBT010000235.1:0-5604 GCA_038250985.1 Bacteroidales bacterium | reverse complement strand
GGTTTAACACGCTTAAAAATTGATGCAATAGTTTATCAACCTGAGGCTGCGGGTGAATTTGACGTGTAATAAAAATGACATGAAAATTATTTGGGATTTAAACGACACTGATAGTAAGAAGGTCGTGGATTTTTTAAATGAAAATAAAACTCCATTTGTTGAAAACAGGATTAGTAGAAATATTAACCGAAAGGGGCTTATTCTCGATAAGGACATAATCTTAAAGAACATGCTCATGTGTTTATTGACAACACAACATGATTCAACTCAAGACAAAAAATTGAGTGCGTTTTTTAATAAGGAGCCATTTTTATTAACCGTTGAATTTCTTTCGAAAATATATGATGCTGATATTGAAAATGAGGTTCTTCAGGTATTGAAATCAAATGGGATTACACCATCAAATAAAACAATAAATTTTTTCATTCAAAATTACTTTTATCTGGTGCAATCAAATTGGGCTATATTAACTGAGCTTGAAAATTGTATTTCAGAGGACTATATTATATCTAAAGAAAGGGATTTAGCTGATAATATTGATAGGATATTTAAAGGTTTTGGTTCCGCACAAGCAAGAAGCTTTCTACAAGCATTGGGTTTGACAAAATATGAAATACCAATTACCCCAAAAATGATAGAATGGTTAAAGGATTTTGGTTTTCCGGTTTTGTTTTCTCCAATAGCACTTCAGGATAAATCATTTTATCACTTTATTTCTGACGCAATCCAATTATTATGCGAGAAGGCAAATATTTATCCTTGTGTTCTTGATGCAGCTATTTTTTCATCTCACGATACTGATGATTGACAAAGGATAACATAATCTTTCAAATTCTATGGAGCCTATTAAATACGGCACACATTAGGATTACTTATATCCTGGCAAAGAAAAGGGTTTCTTATCAGGCTTTCGGCAATATGCAGGATCCAAAGGTAGCTGTTAATCTGACCTTCATGAGTCAATGAAATATTTTTTATTCTAATTGTCCTGACATTATGAATTTGTTTTATTTTAGCATTAAATGGGTTTCGCGGAAAACATTGTTCTGTTTCTCAAACTGACTTCTAATCTCTCTGGTGTTAGTTCCCCGAAGCTCTGCTTCGACAGGTAAATTTCTTCCGCTAATACCCCAAAGCTCTGCTTCGGGTTAGTTTTTAAAATGCCAAACTAGCTGATCTCAAAAAAGTATACGAATGATCTGGAGCAAAAATTAAATTGATATAAAAAGAACAAATCAATAGACCTATTTACTCAATTAAGTATCATCCTAAATTTTAAAAATGAATACTATTAAACTAAAAGGCACTCCAGGCCGGGGACTTCTCGGTGCAACGTTAGGTTTCTTTTTTGGATTCGCCGCAGTATCGCTCTATGGCCCAACTGCCATAAAGTTTAAAGAAGCCATGGATCTTACTCCGGCCATGATGGGTCTTTTAGTTGCCATACCTGCACTTTCCGGTTCATTACTTCGTATCCCTTTCGGTGCCTGGGTGGATACTACTGGTGGTAAAAAGCCCTTTCTGATTTTGCTGATACTTTCAGTGATTGGATTGGGTGGTGTTACCTTGCTACTAAACACCACATATCCGGATAACATGCATGGTTTGTATGGTCTCGTCCTTTTCTTCGGGTTTCTGAGCGGTGCCGGCATCGCTACCTTCTCAGTAGGTATCGCGCAAACATCATACTGGTTTCCAAAGAAAAAGCAAGGTATGGCCTTAGGGGCTTATGCAGGGCTTGGCAATCTGGCGCCAGGCGTTTTCTCGCTTATCCTTCCGTTTTACCTGCAAAGTTTCGGATTTATTTCAGCCTACTTTGCATGGTTCCTGTTTTTATTAATTGGAACCATTATTTATGCCTTTATCGGTCAGAACACCTACTATTTTCAATTCAAAAAAGCAGGTAAACCCGACGCGGAAAGCCGGACACTGGCTATGGAATTGGGTCAGGAGATGTTTCCGGCGGGAAATGTAAAAGACAGCCTTATCAATTCAGCAAAAGTTAAGAACACCTGGGCGCTGGTGGCCTTGTACTTCACCACTTTCGGCGGCTTTATCGGACTTACGGCCTGGTTCCCGATCTACTGGAGTCAGTTTCATGATTTTTCGCTTATCAAAGCAGGTATTTTCACTGCAATTTTTTCACTCACAGCTTCCGGAATAAGGGTGTATGGCGGAAAACTTGCAGATAAAGCCGGGGGCGAAACGGTAAGTCTAATTTCCTTATTATTGGTTTTAGTCGCATCAATCCTACTATCGTTTACACAATCAGTGTTAATCGGATTCTCTTCGGTTATCCTTCTCGCTGTTGGTATGGGGGTAAATAATGCGGCTGTTTTCAAATTAGTACCCGACTATGTACCCAAAGCCATTGGTGGCGCTGCCGGTTGGATTGGCGGACTGGGTGCTTTCGGAGGATTTGTTATTCCCCCAACAATGGGTGCCATTGCCAGCGAATATGGCAAATCAGGATATATGCTGGGATTTATTGTTTTTGTGATTTTAGCTTTTCTTAGTATTGGTATTGTTCTCTTTTTAAAGCATCAACACCGGAAACATAATTTAATTTAAAATTTCAGTCCTTTTAGAATCCGTAGTGCTAAAAAATTAAAACGTTCACAATGGGCTTATTAAATAGACTTTTTTATTTCAGCAACGAAGTAGAAAAAACCAAAGACAAACATATTGCAATTACCAGCGAAAACCGCGATTGGGAGCGCATGTACCGCAACCGTTGGCAGCACGACAAGGTTGTTCGCTCCACTCATGGAGTTAACTGTACAGGATCCTGCTCGTGGAAGATTTTCGTAAAAAATGGCCTGGTCACCTGGGAAACGCAACAAACCGACTACCCGCGAACACGTCCGGGAATGCCTAATCACGAACCGCGTGGTTGTCCGCGTGGAGCCAGTTATTCCTGGTATCTGTACAGCGCCAACCGGGTAAAATACCCCATGATACGCGGGGAGTTGCTTGCTGCCTACAAAGAAGCAAAAGCCCGGCTTTCGGATCCGGTTAAAGCCTGGGAGGCGGTGGTGAGTGATCCAATCGTTTCAAAACAATATAAAGCTGCCCGCGGACTGGGCGGTTTTATCCGTGCCGAATGGGATGAAGTAAATGAAATAATCGCTGCTGCAAATATTTATACTATAAAAACGTATGGTCCTGACCGGCTCGTCGGGTTCTCCCCTATTCCTGCCATGTCAATGGTTTCGTATGCGGCAGGTACACGATATCTCAGCCTGATTGGTGGAACGGTACTCAGTTTTTACGACTTTTATTGCGATTTACCTCCGGCGTCGCCGCAAACATGGGGCGAGCAAACCGATGTTCCCGAAAGTGCCGATTGGTATAACTCATCGTTCCTGATGCTGTGGGGATCGAATGTTCCGCTCACGCGTACGCCCGATTCACCTTTCTATACCCAGGTACGTTATAAAGGAACAAAATCGATCGTTATTGCTCCCGATTATAGCGATGCCGTTAAATTTGCCGATTTGTGGATGAAACCCAAACAAGGTACCGATGCTGCTTTGGGTATGGCAATGGGCCATGTGATACTGAAGGAATTTTATCTGGATAAAAAAGTACCTTATTTCGAGAAATATGCCCGTCAATATTCCGATTTACCATTCCTGGTGAAAATTGAGAAAAAAGGCGGGAAATTCATGAGTGGAACTCTTCTCCGGGCCAGCGATCTTGAAAACACACCTGATGTGGGTGAAAACCCGGATTGGAAACCTGTTTTACTCGACGAACTATCGGGCAACTATGTGGTGCCAAACGGAACGATAGGTTCGCGGTGGGAGAAAAAACAAAAATGGAACCTTGAGCTAAAGGACAGCAAAACGGGTGCCGATATTATGCCTCAGCTTTCTATTATTGAAAATCACGATGCAGTTATTCATGTGCAGTTCCCTTATTTTGGAGGCGCAACTTTTAAACACGAACATTTTTCGGCAAGCGGGCACGACGATATAATTGAACGCAAAGTGCCGGTCAGGAAAATCAAAACCATACAGGGTGAAATTTATACCTGCACTGTATTTGACCTGATGGTTGCCAACTATGGAATCGATCGCGGATTTGGTGATCCGAATTCAGCAAAAAGCTATGACGAGGATCTGCCTTTTACACCAAAATGGCAGGAAAACATCACCGGAGTTCCGGCTTCACACATCATCTCTACGGCCAGGCAATTTGCTGAGAATGCTGCGGCAACCGAAGGAAAATCAATGATTATTATCGGGGCCGGAGTCAACCACTGGTATCATACAGATATGATTTACCGCAGCGCAATCAACATGCTGGTATTTTGCGGATGTGTCGGGCAGTCAGGTGGGGGTTGGTCACATTATGTGGGTCAGGAAAAACTCAGGCCTCAAACGGGCTGGTTGCCACTGGCTTTTGGTCTCGATTGGAATCGTCCGCCTCGGCATATGAACACCACTTCGTTTATGTATATGCATACCGACCAATGGCGGTACGAAAAATTGAAATTAAACGAATTGATATCACCTCTTGCTGACAAGGCGGACTGGGAGAATCTTTCACTTATCGATTGCAATGTTCGTGCTGAACGTATGGGCTGGCTGCCCAGCGCTCCTCAATTGAGCAGGAACCCCCTGATTATCGCCAAAGAAGCTGAATCTGCGGGTAAGAGCTCAGAAGAATATGTGGTTTCGCAACTTAAAAGCGGCAAATTGCATATCGCTTCCGAAGATCCCGACAATCCGGCGAACTTTCCACGCAACCTGTTTGTATGGCGGTCGAACCTGCTGGGTTCAAGTGCCAAAGGAATGGAATACTTCATGAAACACTTGCTGGGAACACAAAATAGCGTTCAGGGCAATGATTTGAAAGAACTGGGACAGACCTTACCTTCCGAAGTAAAATGGTATGATGAAGCCCCGCAAGGGAAGCTTGATCTTTTGGTAACACTTGATTTCAGAATGTCAACTACCGGCTTGCATTCCGACATTTTGCTTCCTGCCGCTTCGTGGTACGAAAAAAACGATCTGAGTACCAGCGATATGCACCCATTTATTCATCCTTTCTCCCGGGCAGTTGATCCGGTTTGGGAATCGCGGACAGATTGGGATATATTCAAAGGACTGGCTGAAAAATTTTCAATTCTGACCAAAGGTCATCTGGAAAACGAGACAGACGTTGTACTGCTTCCGTTACAACACGATTCGCCCATGGAGTTATCGGAAACTACCGATGCCAAAGATTGGAAAAATTCGGATTTAGAAATAAAGCCTGGTATAAACTTCTCAAAAATAATCACGTTAAAACGCAATTATCCTGAAACTTATAATCGGTTTACAAGTCTGGGGCCGTTGATGAAGACGCTGGGAAATGGCGGTAAGGGAATTAACTGGAATACAGAGGCCGAAGTGGAAATGCTGGCACTCCTGAATACTACAAAAAGTGAGGAAGGCGAAACCAAAGGCCTTCCGAAAATTGAAACGGACATTCAGGCTGCTGAGGTTATTCTTTCGTTGGCTCCTGAAACCAATGGGGCTGTAGCCATGAAAGCATGGAAAGCGCTGGAAGCAATTACCGGTCGAAAGCACACCCACCTGGCTTTAGGCCGCGAGG
>JBBSBT010000234.1:0-5625 GCA_038250985.1 Bacteroidales bacterium | reverse complement strand
TAGGATTTTGAATATTGCCGTAACGCCCAGCCAATGGCTTTTCGGATAAAAAAGTCGGGATGTAACGAAAGTATTTCACACAGGTTGAAAAGTAATTCTTTGTCAGCAGTTTTAGTATAGCGCAACTGGTGCAGAAGGCAGGAACGCTGAAGCCATAAATTTCCTGATTGCATCCATTTTTCGATATAATTCATTTTTATTTCAGGGTATTTTTGAAACAGGAACCCTGCAATATTCGGGGCCACAAAATCTACGCTGTCCCACCACGATTTATGGGTTATCATCCATTCAGCCAGGTCAATCAGAGAAGGATCGGCTGTTTTAACCGATTTCTCAAGTATTTCCATAGCCACATATTGCCATTCACGCTGCGGTTGTTCCCAGGCGTAATACACCATTTCTTCCAAGTGGCCATAAGCCGGATATCCTGCTGTTAAAATAAATTCCCGTAACAGCTGCCTGCGGAGTGGGGATGGCAGGCCATAAAATTCCGATTTATTGCGCATATAGGCTTTTGCCCCTGCTGCAATAACCGGATTTGAATGCTTATAGAAAGCGATGGCAAGATCGGAAAAATAGGTTTCCATCATCTGATTTTGCTGTTAATTGCTATTTTAAATTCCTATTAAGATATGCAGTTTGAGCTTGTTTATATCCGGGAAAATATTAATGATACCTGGTATGTGTATCAAGGTATTTCCTGTCCCACACGGCTAGTGTATACTCTCCGGGCTGCAAAGTATCAACAGTTATTGTCCCCGACATCCAGGATCCTTCATGCTTAAATGGGGTTCCTTCCCACGGATGACCTGCACCGGGCCGGTATAGCATCACAAGTGAATCGCCCGGACTCGTAATTAGAGTTTTATCCAGGCCGGAACCATTTGAGTATGAAAACACAGCCCGGGCTTTAAATCCCTTAGGGAAAATCCCTTCCACCGTCCAGTAACGTGAATCGGAAAGACGAAGCCCGGTATGTGGCAAAATCAAAGTGTCAGGGGCTACCCAATTGTGAGTAACCCGTAAAAAGGCAGAATCATCTATTTGTCCGACAAGTATCCTGCAGAATGTATTCGGATAGTCATATTCTCCTGTTTTTTTCAGCGTTTTAGCCATATCGGTAGTTGCGTCTGATATCTTTTCGTCTAAATCGGCCATTACTGCAACCGGTTTATAAGGCAGGTGAAAAGTCTTGTGCCCGCTAATACCGGAAAAAATAATAGTATCGGTAATCTTTTGCCAGTTTTTGTCCAGAAAAGTTATCTCCAGGTGATTGGCATTGGCATACTGTGTCCTTCCTTTAAGTTTTTGCCTGACAAACACAGAAACATCGTATCCTTTTTCTGAACGTACTGATAAGGCAGAATCAATTGAAAAATGTGGAAATCCCGGCGTAAAAATCCAGGCATCGAAAAACGGATTTAAATCTATTCCGCAATAAGCGGAAAGGAAATCGCGGAGGTCGAAGGTTGATGCATAATTATAGGCATATTTTTGCAGGTAAGCTTTTATCCCATCAAAGAACAGGCTGTCGCCCATATACCCCCGAAGTGTGTGTGTTACCTGGCCCCCTTTTTGGTACACCGTAGCGCCATAGGTCAGTGACTGAGGAATTCCGTATAAAGCATAATAACCACCATCGGTTGCAGCTGCAGATTGCAGCAGATCTTTCAGTTTTGAGCGTATATTATCCTTGTAGGCCTGCTTGCCGTAAATTCCCTCGCGGTACAACGATTCGCACCATACAGCCCAGCCTTCGTTCAGCCACATGTCTTCCGCTGAAGCACAGGTTACTTTATCTCCAAACCACATATGTGACAATTCATGTGCATACCACCATTCGTTGTCAGTGGTTCCGGTCCATCCTGAAAAAGGATATGTGATATTCGAAGCATGTTCCATGGCGCCAAGTCCTTCCGGCGAAGCAGTGTAGCCGATGCGTTCAAAAGGGTAAGGGCCGAAATGACTTTCAAAAACCTGCAGAATAGGTTTCAGATTAATAAATGTACCCGCTGTTTTTGCCGTATCTGCCGGCCTGCAATACAGTGTGACCGGAATCACTGATTTCTGCCCTGTAAAGGTGTCCGAACTTAATTCATATTTTCCTGTGGTGGCCGAAATCAGGTAAGTTGGCAAGGTATACTCTGTTTTCCAGTGCCAGGTGGAGGTATTATTCCCATTTGGAGTTACTTCAATCAAACGACCGCCGCTTATAGCTTTTTTATTGTTTGGTACGGTGATATATACATCATACAGAGCCCTGTCGTGAAAATCATCAATACAGGGAAACCAGGCTTTTCCCAGGTTATGAGGTATTGCATCAAAACCTACACCGAGGTTAAGCGCATAATCTCCTTTAAATTGAAAGCCTCCCCAGCCGCTTGGATCTACAAATGGATGGCCCTGGTAGTAAATTTTAACCTGAATGAATTGCCCTTTGTTTAAAAGCTTTGGAAGCTTTATTATCAGACGATTGGATATTTGCGAATACCTTAAGGTTTTAATGTTTCCTATAAATACCGAATCTACTGCCAGGCTGGCGAGTTCAAGTTTAATGGTTGAAAGTGAAATGATTTTTGATACAAGTTTTACTTCAGTGTAACCTTTAATGGTTTTATTCGTCAGATTAATACCTGTTAAATGTATATCATAGTGAACAGCCCCGAGAGTGTCGCTGTATAAAGCGCTTGCCCGGATTTCTTCTTGTGGAATTTGAGCAAAAAGGTTGTTTTGCTTGTTTAACAGTAAAAAGAATGTTGAAAACACAAATAAAATTGCTTTTTTCATGTGTTTATATCAATGTTAAAAATAACTTTGTAAAATTAATTCAATAACAATAGCAATCACAATCACGAAGTATAAGATTTACACCCTTTTTCTATGAAAAAATATTTTTTATTAATGTCCTTTCTTGTGTTGATTACATGCTTGAAAGCACAGGAAGTATGGACACTCGAAAAATGCGTTGAATACGCCCTCACAAACAATATTCAGATAAAGCAACAAATGCTGCAGGTAAAATCCGGACAGGCAACTGTTCTCCAGGATCAGTTAAATATGTTGCCGACCCTGAACGGATTTGCTATGCACGGATATAACTGGGGAAAGACAGTTGACCGGTATACGAACCAGTTTGCCACAAAAAGAGTGCAAACCGATAATTTTTACCTGTCGTCATCCTTAACCCTTTTTGATGGTTTCCAAAAGATCAACCGTATTAAGCAAGGTAAAATGGACCTGGAAGCTGCAAATTACGATAACGACAAATTTATGGATGATATTAGCCTGGGGATTGCCACAGGATACCTGCAAATATTATTCTATAAGGAATTACTTAAAACAGCTGAAAATCAACTGGCGGCTACAGATCTGCAGGTGTCCCGGCTTCAGAAACTGGTTAATGCAGGTGCACTGGCTGTCGGAGACTTGTATAATATCCAGGCTCAGCGGGCTACTGAAAATGTTCAGGTAGTTGATGCGCGCAATAATCTTGACCTTGCTTACCTTACGCTGGCACAAATGCTTGACCTGCCATCAACCGAAAATTTTGAAATCGAAACCCCCAATCTTGAACTGGGTGCGCAGCCATCGCTTACGGCTCTTCCCGAGCAGGTTTATGCATTTGCTCTCGAAAACCAGCCTATGATTAAAAGTGCAGAATCCCGGTTGAAGAGCTCCGAATACATGCTTATTCAATCAAAAGGTGCCCTGTTGCCCAGTCTCAGCTTGCAGGGTTCCCTGGGAACAGGATATTCGGGTGCTGCCTCACAGGTTATTGATGGTTATGTCGCTAACGGAAACCAGGTTGTCGGATTTGTTGATCTTCCCGGAGGAACCCAGGATGTTTATACAATTAAGTACGACCCTGTATGGAAGAACAATACCTTCAGCAACCAGGTGAGTGATAATGTTAATAAATCGCTTTCGTTTAACCTAAATATACCCATTTTTAACGGGTGGTCAACACGTACCTCCATCAGCAAAGCAAAGTTGAATGTCGAAAATTCAAAATATGCCCTGGATCTCAGAAAACTTGAACTTCGGAAGACTATTCAACAGGCATATGCTGACGCAAAAGCCGCTCTCAATAAACACCAGTCATCTGTTATAGGGGTCGAAGCAGCGCGTGAATCCTTCAGGTACGCTGAAGAAAAATTCACCGTCGGCTCATTGAATTCGGTAGAATACAACAATTCAAAAACCAATTTTGAAAAAGCTGAATCCAACCTGTTGCAGGCCAAATTTGAGTTTATCTTCAAGACTACCGTTCTCGATTTTTACATGGGCAAACCTTTAAGCCTGAACCGTAAATAGGAGATGCCATATTTTCTTAAAACAGACAAACAACCCCCAATCATTAAATTAATCCATATCAACAATGTTTACAAAAAAAAGAGTCATCTGGATACTTATTATTTTTGTTGTTGTAGCTCTAATCGCTGGCATCATTGCCAAGAAAAAGGGGCTGATCGGTAAAACTACAGAAACAAAAGTCGCTACCGAAAAAGTCACCAGGAGGACCATTGTGGAAGTGGTTTCGGCCAGCGGCAAAATTGCACCTGAATTCGAGGTGAAACTTTCCCCGGATGTTTCAGGTGAAGTTATTGAACTTTACGTTAAAGAGGGGGAGCTTATTAAATCGGGGCAGCTTCTGGCTAAAATAAATCCCGAAATATACCTCTCGAATTATGATCGTACCGTTGCTGCACTGAATACCTCACAGGCAAACCTGGCCAATTCAAAAGCAAGAATGGCACAGGTCAAATCGCAGTATATCAATGCGAAGAGTTCATACGACCGAAACGAAATACTCCATAACCAGAAAGCGATTTCCGATGCTGAATATGAAACATCAAAGGCTAACTATGACGTTGCTCTTGCCGAAGTGGAAGCGGCGGAACAAAGCGTTAAAGCGGCAGCTTTTAATGTTAAAAGTTCCGAAGCCGGTGTGAAGGAATCGAAAGAAAACCTGTCGAAGACCTCTATTTATGCTCCTGTTGAAGGCACCATTTCGAAACTTAATATCGAAAAAGGCGAGCGCGTTGCCGGTGCTTCTCAGTTTGGTTCGGGTACCGAAATACTTCGGATTGCCAACCTGCAGACCATGGAAGTGAACGTAAGTGTGAATGAAAATGATATTGTTCGTGTTACGCTCCGCGATACGGCTCTTGTTGAAGTTGATGCCTACCAGAACCGCAAATTCAAAGGGATTGTAACCGAGATCAGCACTTCGGCAAATACCGTTGGAGTGAGCGCCGACCAGGTTACCAATTTTGAGGTGAAAATCCGCATCCTTCCGGATTCATACAAAGATCTTATTAAAAGCGATAAGCCTAATGATTCGCCTTTCCGGCCAGGTATGTCAGCAACTGTTGATATTCAGACGGAGAGTGTCGTAAATGTTTTAACACTCCCTATCCAGGCCATTACTTCAAGAGCTGATACAACCCAGGCCACAGCCCCGAAAGCTGAAGAAGAAGGTCAGCAGGCACAGGATGATCAGAAGACAAAAAAGAAAGCAGAAGTGGTACAGGAATACGTTTTCCTTTATGATAACGGCGTTGCAAAAATGGTGAAAGTGAAAACCGGTATACAGGATAACATGTATATACAGGTCATCGAAGG
>JBBSBT010000233.1:0-5627 GCA_038250985.1 Bacteroidales bacterium | reverse complement strand
TGCCGGCCGGAAAATGGGAAAGCGGCTTGTTTCAACCTTTCAGGTATGGCATCAATCAAAAACTGGAAATTTTTACCCATGCCCTTTTGCTGCCGCTGATTCCTGAAGCGGGAATCAAATATTTACTTGGAACTAAAAATGGTTTTGACCTGGCCAGCGAACACAGCTTGAGCGTTCCGACACCCTTTCTGAATATTATGAGCCGTAAAGGCATTGGCGGACTTATTTCGCCACAATATGATTTCCCGTTTATCCTGTCAGTGAATAATTCAATTATCGTTTCGCGAAAAATCAGCTCCTCCGCATTGATTTCGGCTAATGCAGGATTTGTATTTGCCATTCGGGGCAAAAAACCTGATCCGCAATCTACCATCGATCTTCCATTGTTTTACTCCCGGATGGCTCATTATTACGAAGGGACTTCTGTCCGGCTTGGTATGGCTGTTAAAGGAAGCCTGTCCGCAAAATGGTTTTATGAAGAAAGTGTGCAGGCAAATATTATTACGCGTTCTGAAAATAATTTCTTTTTCGAGAATTCCGGGACAATCATGTGGGCTTTGGGCAAATCACTACGGATACGAGGCGGGTATATAGTTGCTTATGGCAAATATCCGTATATAACTCCAAAGTGGCAGATGTGGCCTACATTGGATGTGGTGTTTGGTAGTAAATAATTTTAATATCCGACAAACCCTTCTTAAATAACAAACCCTTCAAGGGTTTTGAACCCTTGAAGGGTTCTTTCAGGCAAATTGCTCCGGATCAGGGGTGGTAATATACTGGCTTATAGCAAATATCCGTATATAACTCCAAAGTGGCAGATGTGGCCGACATTGGATTTGGTGTTTGGTAGTAAATAATTTTAATATCCGACAAACCTTTCTTAAATAACAAACCCTTGAAGGGTTCTTTCAGGCAAATTGCTCCGGATCAGGGGCGGTAATATACTGGCTTATAGCAAATATCCGTATATAACTCCAAAGTGGCAGATGTGGCCGACGCTGGATTTTGTGTTTGGTAGTAAAGAATTTTAATATCCGACAAATCTTTCTTAAATAACAAACCCTTCAAGGGTTTATTTAACCAAAAAAAAGCTACGTGTTTTGTATCCCCAGCCATTCTTCAATTTCAGTAACATTTGCTTCCTGATTATGTGCCAATTTAAAATCTTCTACACTATTGAACCAACTGATAACTTTATCCCTTTCTAGTTTAGTTTGCTTTTCCGAAATACAGGTTAAATAACTACTCCATGGATATTCAACAGTATGGCTGACAAAGCCATGATGAACCGGGTTATTATGGATATATAAAATCAATTGTTTAAAGTACTTATAGTGATCGACTTCCTTCCGGTGAAAAGGGTGTTCAAATAAGCTGCCGGTGCGATGATATTTCTTGTTGACAGCCTGCGCATATGCATTAAACAGGTTGGAAAACTGTTGCTCCGGTTTGTACCGTTCAAAAGTAAAATCTTCAGTCTGGTCAAAATCTGCCGAAGATATCAGAGACCGGTTTTTGAATTCCGCAACAACTTTTTCTTTAATTATTTTTTTCCTTGGGTTGAAATCGATTGCATCTTCCTCCTTAATGTGAACCAGGAAATGAAAATGATTAGGCATCAAAACCCAGGCAAATGTTTCGGCAATGCTTGTGATATATTTCTCGTACAATTTCAGGAAATATTCATAGTTTTTAGTCTCTGAAAACAAATTACAACCATTTATGCCACGATTATAGATGTGGAAAAACTTTCCCGATTCAAGAGGTGGTTGAGGATTAGGCATTGGGGCTGTAATTAAAAGAAAACAAAAACCTTTGTTCAAAAATAATCATTTTCTAATTATAACAAACTCTTCAAGGGTTTTGAACCCTTGAAGGGTTCTTTCATTAAACAAATCCTATCTCTCATTGTTATGTAATGATACTTCTGATATGGTATTCCTTATGCGTACAGCGGGTACCATATTTCAATTTTAATAGAATTGCAAATGCTTGAGAACAGAGTCAACAAAATAATACTGAAGCAACGTCTTGCCAAAGAATCTTTTACCCGAAAAACCCTATCATTTTACCGGTACGTAACTATAGAAAATCCAAAAGAGTTTCGCAATATACTTTACAGTGAGTGGGATGCCCTCGGTTGTTTCGGCCGTATTTATGTGGCCCGTGAAGGCATCAATGCTCAGATGAGCGTTCCGGAATACAATCTTGAGAAATTCCTGCAGCAACTTAATTCCATCCCTGAACTGGCTGAAGTGCCCGTAAAATATGCGATTGTGGATGACGGGAAATCGTTTTACAAACTAACAATAAAAGTCAGGCCGAAAATTGTGGCCGACGGGCTTGATCACGATACATATGATCTTTCAAATGTCGGGAAACACTTGTCGGCAATTGAATTTCATGATTTAGCGGGAAAATCCGAAACCTTGGTTATCGATATGCGCAATCATTACGAAAGCGAGATCGGTAGGTTCGAAAACGCGGTGTGCCCCGATGCGGATACGTTTAAAGATGCCATTCAGATGGTAATCCGCAATTTTGAGCAGGAAAAAAATAAAAAAATCCTGCTTTACTGTACCGGCGGTATCCGCTGCGAGAAAGCCAGTTCATTCCTTTTGCACAATGGATTTACGGATGTTTCTCAACTTTATGGAGGAATTATTGAATATGCCCAGCAAATAAAACACCTTGGATTGTCTTCGAAATTTATCGGTAAAAATTTCGTTTTCGACGAACGCCTCGGCGAAACCATTGACGGACAGGTGATATCGCATTGCCACCAGTGTGGAAAGCCCGCCGATACGCATGTAAACTGTGCCAACGACGATTGTCACCTGTTATTTATACAATGCAGCGATTGCGCGTCCAGCTACGATAAATGCTGCTCCGGCGAATGTGCTGATATTATTAAACTACCTTTGGAGGCCCGGCGCAAGCTCCGGCTCACAAACCACCGGAAATATGCCGGTAGCAAAATATATAAAAGTAAACTTTCGTCTTCTTTGATGATTAAAAATAATCAGGCAGAACTAGCTGCAATCATTCATGGATAATTTCTGGCAATCAATTAGGAAGCCCATTATTGCCCTGGCGCCCATGGAGGATGTTACCGACACTGTTTTCCGCGAGGTGGTACTTTCGATTTCGCACCCTGATGCATTGAACATTGTATTTACTGAATTTACCTCCACCGATGGCCTTTGCCACGAAAAAGGCCGCCCGAAAGTGATTGAACGCTTACTGGTGAACGCCAGCGAGATGAAACTGCTGAAATCGCGAAATACCAAACTGGTTGCCCAGATTTGGGGTGGTGATCCGGAAAAGTTCCGGCTGAGCGCGAAACAGATTACCGAAATGAACCTGTTCGACGGCATCGATATCAATATGGGCTGCCCGGCAAAAAAAGTGGTGAAACACAAAAGCTGCGCTAACCTGATCAACTTTCCCGAACTGGCCAAGGAAATTATTTATGCTACTGCCGAATCAACTGATTTGCCTGTCAGCGTAAAAACCCGCATCGGCTTCAGCCGTATCAACACCGAAGAATGGATCGGCCATTTGCTGGAAACCGCACCCAAAGCCATCACCATTCACGGTCGCACCCGCAAAATGATGTCGGACGGACCCGCGCTTTGGGACGAAATCGGTAAAGCCGTTACTTTGAGAAACCAGCTTGGCAGCCAGTCACTGATCCTTGGCAATGGTGACGTAACAAGTTATAATGATGCAATAATCCGCGTTCAGCAATATGGTGTTGATGGCGTAATGGTTGGAACCGGTGTGTTTAAAAATCCCTGGATGTTCAATACAGAGCCATTGGAAATAACTCTTTCACATCGTATTGAACTGATGCGAAAACATATTTCGTTGTATCATAATACCTGGGGCAATGGCAAGGATTATAACGTATTGAAACGGTTTTTTAAGATTTATCTTAATGGTTTTGCCAACGCCGCTCACTGGCGCGATGCTTTTATACGGGCTGGCAATTATAACGAGGCGCTGAAGCTACTCGGAGAAATGGAGAAACAAAACCAGGCTTTGGCTGTTCAATAACCTTATCACAATACAAAGGATAAGATAGCTAATCATTTTGAATATTCGGTTATGAAATTGAAAATCGCCATGCTTGTATTGATGCTCACGGCTGAAATGGCTGCGAATGCTCAATCTGTAAAAAACACCTCTTATACTACCAGGAACGGCGAAAAGATATTGAGGCTCGAAGCTATATTGCCGGTTAATTTAAAAGATGCATGGCAGCTTTTTACAACCGATGCGGATTTAATGAAATGGATTGCCCCGGTTGCGCATATCGAATTGAGAACTGGTGGATATATCGTCACAAATTACGATAAAGCCAAGCCACTGACAGACAGTACCTCCATCCGGTTAGGCATCATCAATTACCTGGAAAACGAATTGCTGACTTTAAAAATTAACCTGAACAGCAACTTTTCCCCGAAAGTAAAAGCCGAAGACGGAAACCTTCAGGAAATCATACAATTTATGTATATCTCACCAAAAGAAACTAAAGTTATTTCATCCATGGTTGGCTGGGGTAAAGGCGAAGGCTGGGATAAAACATATGGCTTTTTTGAGCGGGGGAATATTTGGACTTATGAAGAACTGCTGAAACTTTACAAATAAAGATTGCACGAACCGAAGACGTTAATTCGGCATTGCACTGGAATTAAACTTTTTAGAAAACTCTGGAAATTACCAAATCATTTTATCCGGAAACTAAACAAATGAAGTATTACAGCTGAAATTAACTGTCTGAATATCCTCCTATTACACATGAAAATGAACACAAAATTAGTGATGACCTCAAGCGCCGTAATCCTGGGTTTAACAGGTATCGGATTGACTTTCCTGCCCGCCGAAA
The DNA here is from genome assembly GCA_038250985.1 of Bacteroidales bacterium. Classification (GTDB taxonomy): domain Bacteria; phylum Bacteroidota; class Bacteroidia; order Bacteroidales; family UBA4417; genus UBA4417. Next base: position 733 of record JBBSBT010000233.1, on the reverse strand, counting down.
TATTAACACGCCTTACTCACAACCCAACTAAATCTCTGGAATTTCTGCTACAGATTATAGGCGCGCTGTATTTTGCATTTGCTATGCTGAACTGGATGACCAAATCAAGCCTGATAGGCGGAATTTATAACCGCCCGGTTGCGGTTGCCAACTTTACACATTTCGTTATTGTTGCTCTTGCTTTAGTGAAAGGCGTATTTTCAAACCCCGCCCTGCCTGCCGGCATATTGACAGCGACTGTAATGTATTCGGTATTTGCGGTGTTTTTCGGGATAATACTTTTCAGGCATCCGCTACCTGAAAAGTCCTAAAGTAACAAACAGCAATATACAAAATAGCCGGACAAGCATTTGGCAATCTTTCTTTAACGGTTTACCTTTGATACGGATTACAGTTAAACAAAATGGGTTTAAGTATTCATTACAGTGGCAGTTTTAATCCCAATGCTTCTTTATCAGCCATGATTGAAGAAGTAAAAGACATTGTAGATATATATAAATGGAAATACTTTGTTTTTGAAGATACTTTCCCAGATGACAGTTCAGGCTTGGCCGATTATTCTGAAAACATTTACGGCATATGCTTTACTCCTCCTGACTGTGAAACAATCGATTTGTGTTTTCTTTCGAACGGAAAAATGAGCAGCATTTCACATCTGAAATTTTTCGGCAACAGCCAAAACAAAGAATATCAGAAATACCTGTATATGCTATCGGTTAAGACACAGTATGCA
>JBBSBT010000232.1:0-5671 GCA_038250985.1 Bacteroidales bacterium | reverse complement strand
TATTCATTATTCATTATTCACTATTCATTATTCACTATTCATTATTCACTATTCATTATTCACTATTCACTTTTCACGCCTTACTTCTTATAAACCCAAATGCCGGGGATTTTATCCTTTAGCATTAATTTAAGACTATCTGCGCTTTCTTTTGTATAAAATGTATCAATCACGATCCGGAAGAGGTTATCACCTTTAAGTATAAATGAACCTGGATACCCTTTGGCTTTAATTGATTGCAACTCATTTTGTGCTGCTTTTTCGTTGCTGAAACTGGCAGCTACCAAATAATATACTATACCGGTTTCAGCAATAGCCTGGCTTGAAGTTTTCCTGACTGTAGTTTCTACTTTCTGTTTAACAGGAGGAGTAGGTTTTGCGACTTCCTTTTGTGTAACTACTGGTTTGGATTCGGGTTTGGCGACTGCTGCTACTTTTGATGCAGGTTTTTCAACAATTGGAGTATCCTGATCAGCATTGGCGGGCGAATTGTCAGAGATCGAATCTCCAAGCCAAAGAATAGCATAGCCTTCTTTTATTCCGACCCCAAGGGCTTTCCATTGGTAACCGGACCATTTTGCACGGCTCAATATCATATCCGATGATGCATCTACTTGTTTCCATAAGGCAGCAGCTTCGGCGGGATCTGCATTTCCTTCACTCCAATATATCAGTTCAAAGCCATCGCCTTTGTATCCCGTAATTTCCCTGGGTTTGGATTTCATACACTGAATCCCGAAAACATCTTTTGTATTACAGCACGAAGTCCACTTTCCTGATCCACTCCAGCTGTGAAGACTGCAGCCTTTATCCTGTGGCCTGGTCTTTATCAGGTCAGCAATATGCGTATTGGCAACTTTACACAATTCAGCTGAAAATGGTATGGAAGGGAGTTTATTCTGCCTCCGCATATCATTAATCATATTGAATAATATTTTTTCATCCTGTGTTATTCCTTTAGGAACAGTATCATTCCCGGGTGTTGCAACAAGATTTGCGCCCGAAACAGCAGGAAATAACAAGCCTATGAACAGGAAAATCAACAGCAATACTTTTGGCTGAAACATATTTATCATCATGTAATTTTAAATATCTGCTAAATTACTAAAAATCCGGCATCCTGATAACGTGTTCCATGCAGAATAATTCAACGAGCTGAAAATCTATGAAACAGGAAAAAATTCTTTCATATGTTTTCTGATAATCCGGATATCTGATCGCAAATGTATTAAAATTATCTCCTGAGTACAATGTGATTCACTAAGTTTGCATAAAATGTGTTGATGATGAACCTACGACCAGCAGCCTTGCTTTACGAATACCTGCATCTGATGCAGTTTGATATCCATAAAGCAATGATGCACAATAAATTAAAGTACTTCGCACCATTAATAAAAGGTAAGTGGCTCGATATAGGAGCTGGCGATCAACCTTACAAAGCATTTTTCGCCGGAGCCGATGAATACCTGACTACAAACACAAAACGGCATTATAAGCCTCAGGAAATTGATCAGATCGGGAAAAGAACAACTTTCTGGATTGAAGATGGTAAAGAGTTACCGGTAAATGATAATTCACTGGATGGGGTTGCCTGTTTCCAGGTTTTATCTGTCATCGACAAGCCGGAAGATTTTTTCAGGGAAATAAACCGTGTACTGAGACCTGGCGGGAGACTCCTGCTCACCACTGATTTCCTTTACCCGGTTTGGAGTCTTGAGGACAGGTACAGGCATACCGTATTCAATATCAGGCAATTATCCGAAAATAATGGATTTCTTGTTGAAACAGCAGAAAGTTTCGGCGGATTTGGCTCAACGGTTTATGCTTTGTTTATGCGCTTCATGCGTTCGTTTCCTGAACTTTGGAAAAGAAAAAACACACTGGCCCGGATCGTTTCAGCAATACCTTATTTTATACTTTTAATGATTTTACCGATTCTGAGCCTGGCCGGAGTATTTATTTTTCAATTGGAAAAAAATAACAAAGGGAATACGGACTTTGCATTTAACATACTGCTGTCGGCGATAAAAAAGCCGGACTGATTATTTAAAAGTCTGAATTATTGCCCGAGTATTTTGAAGTGTATTGATCCTGTGGAAAGGAATTTCGGGCAAGGCTTCTGTTGACTTGATAAAGTGTTGTAAATAGGATTCTATCTCTGCCATGCCTGTGAAATTTATCAGTTGGATATCATCCTGCGGAGTATGGTATTGAGGATGAAGCCCTGTTGTAAAAAAGATCGCAGGTATTTCTTTCCTGATGAATGGTGCATGGTCAGAAAAATTAGGAGCCCCGTTAATTTTCAGAATAGCAAAATCAGGATGTGAAATTGTATCGATAAGCCCCTCCCAAATTGTGGAGGATGCAATTCCCAGCGCCCGGATGGTGTCGCCCTGGCATCCAAGCCGGCCCACCATATCCATATTAAGCATGTAAATAATATTGCTGTTATTTACCCAGGCCCTGCTGCAGAATGCTTTGGAGCCATACAATCCTTTTTCCTCGGCACTGAATGCAGCAAAAATATAATTATACTTCAGATTTTTATCTGTAACAACCCAACGGGCCAGTTCAAGCAAAGCAGCTGTTCCGCTGGCATTATCATCAGCCCCGTTATGGATCTGGGGAGTTTTATCAGCACTTCCTCTTGCCTTTACAATTCCCAGGTGATCATAATGAGCTCCCACCACAACGGTTTTGGTTGATTTATTATCAATCCAGCCGATAACATTAGCCGGTTTTGAAACAGTGCGGTCAATTTCGACTGAAATAGAAGCAATTTTAGAATCAATACTTTTGATTTTGTTAAAAGGCAACCTGGCAACATAAACAACAGGAACATTGAGTGATTCGGTGAAAGGCGATCCGAATAAAACATCCTCAGTGGATTTATGCTGGGTATTGTGTAAAATAATTCCCACAGCACCTTTATCTACAACTGATTTCACCCTGTTGGTAATATCTTCGAGCAGTTCCGTATTATCATCTTTTGCAGATCCGTCTATATCCAGAATGGCAATTTTTCCCGTAATATCCCTTATGTGAGCACCATTATCCGAATCGGAATCTGAACCGTCTGTACCTATACCCAAATCAATCAAGGGAGCCGTCACATTACCCGGTGCCGACAAATCTGTCACACCAAACTCTTCTGTATATTTGAAATCAACATTATTGACCCTAAGTTTGGCACCTTTAAATATTACCGGGTAATTGATCCTGAATTCGCTTATATAGGAACTGTCGTGATCTCCTTTTGGCAATAAGCCTATATCATGCATTTGCTTCGAGATATAGTCCGAAGCCATTCGCTCTCCGGCGGTTCCGGCTTCACGCCCCTGCAGGGAATCAGAAGCGAGAATTGAAATATCATGATACATCCTGGCTTTCATTGCCGAATCTGTGGCAACATACTGGGCTATCGCATTTCCGCTGAAAAGAATACTTGATGAGAAGATGAGCGCAACAAGACTGATTTTAAACATTTTGTTTTATTTTCTGAATTTTCTGAATTTTGAAGATAATTTCCGCGTAAATGCCTGCCAGATAAAGCCTTCGTATTTACCATCAACAATAACCGCGCCATCGGTCACACAAAAGGTATGCATGCCATCACGGTATTCCGAACCAGGTGCCGGATTCAGAATAGCGTATTCTTCTTCAAAAAACTCAACAGGAGAAAGTTTCATGACCTGATTTATAAGGATTCTTCTCCCGGATCGAACAGTACAATCCTGGGCCGGGCGCAGCAATTTCCCGTTGAGAATAAAAGGGTTGCCGGCGGGACGCGATGAACGTATATCCACTTTAACAGGATTAAGGGCATGTGAAGTATAGGTTCCGTTTAAAGTTTCCGAATACCAGATATGCAATCGCTCATTGGTCGAGATTTTATCTGTAAAAAACAACCACCAGAATCCTTCGTGGTAAAACAAGGCGGGATCAACCGCCTGCAGATTCCGGATAAGTGTTTGCTCAAAAACCAGCTTGCCGGTTGAAATATCATAGCGATACAAATCAACATTCCCGGCTTCTGAGTTTTCGGGAATGCAATACTGATTGCCATCGTGTTCAAACATGTAAGGATATGCCAGGTGGTAATTTTTTTCTAAAGCAATTGCCTTCCGGCTAATCTGTTTTGTTGCCATATCAACCTGCAGTGAAGTTAAAAATCCTTTTGCAGTTTTATAATCGTATTCTTCGCAAATAATATGGTAATTTCCATCTTTCACAAAACCAAACGAATCAGCATGGTAAACCGATCTTTTTTGATCAATATTCAGCCATTTGGGCTCAGGAATTGTATTTTCGCCGGGCTGAATCAATTGTTCAACAGGCAAAGGAATAATTCCAACATTCCATTTTTCGGCCCTGAATAAATCACGATAATGAAACCTGGCTTTATTTACAGCCACTTTAAATAAAAAGCGAAGCATCTTCAGGTTACCGGGCATCTTGAAAATTCCTGAAGCCGGCGAGTTTGTCAACGACAGAAATTCCGTATTCCCGGTTTCAATTTTACGGCAAACCTGCAACGGCCATTCGGTGGAACTTTGAAGAAGATTATTGAGGTTAGCCTGCCAGGAATGATTTATGGTTCCGAAATAGGCTTTATGAAGAATCACCCCGCTGTCAATTTTATCGGTAAGCCGTTGAAGAATAGCCGCGTTAACCGGATCGCCGAACATGATTTCCCAAAAACCGGTCGGCACCCCGCGGTACTTGCGGTCGTCGTCGTGATGATATGACCAGACACCATATTTTGCAGCATCAAGAATTTCACCTTTAATGATTCCAAATCCATAGCGGAGAATAAAATCCAGTTTACCCGATTTAATTTTGTCAACGTCATTATTATCAAAATACTCTGAATATCCTTTTGAAACGGTGACACATGATATTTCAGGAAGGTTGGGGTATAAATCCGTGATGTCTATAATTTTTTTAGCCTCAGGTTTAATCATATACCTGAACCAGGCACGGCACAGAAATTTTGAATAGGGATAATGAGTTAATTTGTCACGAAAATTTTGTTTCTGAACCGGATTGGCATTAACAATCAGCAATTTACAGGTATGGCCATTTTCAATCAGAAGCCTGATAGATTCAAGTTGCCATTTCTGAAAAGTTTTTCCATTACAAAGAATGCCGAAGTCCATAGTTTATATCAATAATTTACATACTTATAGAATTCCTGCATTTTCAGTGCAACAGCCTGTTTCCCAAATACAGCAATTGCTTTTTGCCTGATTTGATTCCTGTCAAAATCAGGATTATGATCAAGCATAAAATCAATGGCTTCGAGTAAGGCAGCTTCATCGCCGGCTGCAACCAATCTTCCGTTTTCATCGTTAATATATTCAGGAATTCCGCCTACAACTGTTGCTACAACAGGCAAACCGCACGAAAAACTCTCGCTGATCACTACAGGCATATTTTCAAAATTACTGAACATCACCATAAACTGAGCGCTTTGATACGCTTCAACCAGCTTTTCGTTTTCAAGCAAGCCGGTAAAATTCACCCTCGATTTATACAAACCAAGATAGTTAGCAAGAGATTTCATTTTTTCAAGGTCGATCCCCTCTCCTACCATAATACATTCAAAGTCATCCCTGAGTATTACCAGTTTACTCAGTGCCTGCATCAGTCCGCTGATATTTTTGGAGCG
>JBBSBT010000231.1:0-5672 GCA_038250985.1 Bacteroidales bacterium | reverse complement strand
GCCCCTGCTAAGGTGCAGCGCACCGAAATAGTAAGTGAAAGCATTTTGTTTATCCCGATTAAAAATCCTTGCATTTATTCAACCAGATATTATTGTATTATTTTGATAAACAAATATATACATGTTTTTCAGCAACGCCTACTTAATCCTGCAAATCGGATTACACTACTTGACTCAAATATTCAGATCCGGAAAATGGAATTTTTCGGGGATATTTATTGTACTTCCAATTCTGCACAACTAAGGAAGGGAACCGAAAATCAAAAAAAATCAAAATCCATATTTCTGATATTTAGCAACATATGATTAATTGTGTAATGCCGGATAAAATAAAACACAGATGCAATCCGGAAAAGTCTGAAAAAATCGGTTACTTTGCATTACAAAAAATGCAATTATTCCACACCAATTTCCGTGATCGGCTAAATTGCTTTTAGCAATGGATATTTTCAGGAAATCGTACTGCCAGAGCACATCAAAAGTCACTATCATAGCAAAACCAATTCTTTTGACATGAATGAATTTTATCTTGTTATCGTTGTAGTATTAATGGCTTTAGCTGTTTCGGACCTTATAGTAGGTGTTTCAAATGACGCCGTAAACTTTCTGAATTCGGCTATCGGGTCAAAAGCGGCTCCTTTTAAAGTCATTATGCTCATCGCCAGTATTGGCATTATCCTGGGCGCCATGTTTTCGAATGGCATGATGGAGGTAGCCCGGAAAGGCGTTTTTCATCCTGAGAGTTTTGCCTTCAGTGAAATCATGATATTGTTCTTTGCTGTGATGATCACGGATATTTTATTATTGGATTTTTTCAATACCATTGGCTTGCCTACCTCCACAACAGTGAGTATTGTATTTGAACTGCTCGGCGCTGCGGTTGCCGTGGCTCTTGTTAAGATATCGGCTACGGGAGGCGATTACTCAACATTGGGAACGTATATCAATTCAGGGAATGCACTGCTCATTATTTCAGGTATCCTGATCTCGATTGTGGTGGCATTTACGGTGGGTACCATTGTTCAGTACCTTTCGCGGTTGCTTTTCACTTTCAATTACACGAAAAAACTCCGTTATTTCGGCTCCCTGTGGGGAGGTCTTGCCATTTCATTAATGCTTTATTTTATTATTGTTAAAGGAGCTAAAGGTTCAACCATAATTTCGGGCGATACAATCAAATATATTGAGCAAAACTCGCTAATGTTGGTATTGGCAAGTTTTGCATCTCTTACCATTGTGTTCCAAGCATTTACCATGTTGTTTAAATTCAATATTTTAAAACTTGTTGTACTGGTTGGAACCTTTGGTTTGGCAATGGCATTTGCCGGTAACGATTTAGTGAATTTCATAGGTGTTCCTTTGGCGGGTCTTTCATCCTATAAAGCTTTCATTGCTTCGGGCCTCAGCGATCCCACAATGATGACAATGGAATTCCTTAAAGGTGAAGTTAAATCAGATACGTATTTACTTTTAATTGCCAGCCTTGTAATGGTTGCTACTCTTTGGTTCTCGAGGAAAGCACGAACGGTAACCGAAACCGAAATCAGCCTGGGCCGACAGGACAGCGGTTTTGAGAAATTCGGGTCATCATTGTCCGCCAGGTCGATCGTAAGGCAGGCGCTTAATCTGAATACTTTTTACAAATCGGTACTTCCCGACCGTTTTATAAACTGGAGCAACAGCCGTTTTGCCCCCGCACGTATATATGGTTATTCAAACAGGAAAGACGTTCCGGCATTCGATCTGATAAGGGCTACGGTAAATTTAACGGTTGCAAGTGTTTTAATCGCCTTTGCCACATCACTCAAACTGCCGCTGTCAACTACTTATGTTACGTTTATGGTTGCCATGGGAACATCCTTGTCCGACAAAGCCTGGGGGCGCGAGAGTGCTGTTTACCGGGTCACAGGAGTAATGACTGTTATCGGAGGATGGTTTTTTACTGCGTTTATTGCATTTTCCATTTCGATGCTCGTTGCTGCCATTGTTTCATACGGCGGTATGTATGCTATTTCAGGTTTTATCCTGCTTACTTTATTTTTTATAACACGCACCCACATCATACACAGGAAAAAAGTATTGGCTGACAGCGAAGCATTAAATGTTGCCACTTATACTGAACAGTCAACCGGAGAAGAAATTATTAAAAAATGCAACAGCTATTCGACAGAAATCCTTAATCTTTCAGGCGAAATATTGCTGTCGACCATAGAAGGTCTGGCTTCTGAAGACAGAAAACTACTGAGGCAAACACGACAAAATGTCCGTACACTGGTTGAAAAGGCGAAACTTGTTAAAGCTGGCCTACCTTCCACCATCCGGGCGTTGGAAATGAATAATGTTGATACCAGCCATAAATATATCCAGGTGGTGGATTACCTGCGTGAAATCACGCGTTCGGTCCGCACTATTACAGAACATGCTACCGAGCATGTTGAAAACAACCATGAGCCATTATCGGAAATACAGACCGCGGAAATCCATAAAGTTATCATCGAAATGAAGGCCATCCTGGACGCCATAGTCCGGATAAAACTGAGCACGGATTATTCGGCTGTCAGTGAGTTAAAGACCAAACAAGCTGCTCTTGATGAACTGATCAATGCCAGCAGCCAGGATCAGGTATCGCGGATGGCAAACGAAAGAATGAGTTCGAAGAGTGCCATGCTTTATATAAACCTGATGTTTGAGATAGGCAACCTTGTGAACGATTCTATTCACCTTATAAAAGCACAAAGGGTATTCAGTTCCAGACTGACTAAATAATTCAACCTCAAAAGCACTCCCGGCTTAATTACTTTATTCCAGGATTATTTGTTATAAAATCCGACATCGTCTGCGTTGCCCCTGCGAGCACAAAGCTTTTCACAATGGAAACCGTCGATTCAATTCTGGAATGAAGGATTTTTTCTTCATTCAACTATCTGTTCAGTATATTACCACATCCCTATTATTAAAAATAATCTTAAAACTTATTTTCACAATAAATGGATAAATATGGAATCAGATTCCACATTTATCCATATATTTGTATTATGTTACAACGTATAGCATCGGCCAAATTACTGGAACTAGCCTCATTGTTCAAGGCTGTAGCCGTTATAGGTCCACGTCAATCGGGGAAAACAACCCTTGTTAAAAGTCTGTTCAGTGATAAGCCCTACGTCAATTTCGAAAATCCGGATATCCGGCTTTTCGCAACTGACGATCCACGAGGTTTCCTGTTAAAATACCCTGAAGGAGCCGTATTTGATGAGGTTCAGCGTGTGCCGCATATTTTCTCCTACCTGCAGGAAATTCTGGATAATACAAGCGATCGCGGAAAATTTATTCTCACCGGTTCAAATAATTTTCTGCTTCAGGAAAATATTCCACAAAGTTTGGCAGGCAGGATTGCATACTTGCAGCTACTCCCTTTCAATCTTGAAGAATTGGCTTCGTCGAAAGTTAATTTCCAGGAAAATGAATTTATCCTTAATGGCTTTTACCCACCTTTATATGATTTGCAAATACCTGTAACTGAATGGATGCCTAACTATATCCGAACTTACATCGAAAGAGATGTCCGCCAGTTAAAAAACATAACTGATCTTTTGGTTTTTGAAAAATTTATGCGTCTTCTGGCAGCACGTACAGGCCAGGAATTAAATTATACTTCATTATCTGTTGAAGTTGGGGTCGATGTTAAAACCCTTCAATCGTGGACCGGTATTCTGGAAAGCAGTTTTATTGTTTATCTATTGAGGCCTCATTTTAAAAACTTCAATAAAATTGTAGTAAAACGACCTAAATTGTACTTTTACGACACCGGGCTGGTCTGTTCATTGATGGGAATTACCACAATAGAACAAGTTGCGAATCACCCTTTACGAGGTTTCCTATTCGAGTGCCTGATTGTCACAGAATTGATAAAACAACGCACCCACCGGGGAAAAAAGATCAACCTTTACTACTGGCGGGATAAGACTGGCCATGAAATTGATATTTTAATAGAAAATGCATCCAACCTGATACCTCTTGAGATAAAAGCAGGTAAAACCATACAGAAAGATTTTTTTAAGAACCTTCGTTATTGGATGAAACTGAGTGGGGAGGAGCAAGCGCAACTAATTTACAGCGGTGATTTTGAACAAAACAGATCAGACGGAATAACTGTTATGAGCTGGAAAAGCTTGTTAAATTCGCCTAAAACCTAAAATAAAAACGTTAATTATTTATTATTAAAATCCGACATCGTTTGCGTTGCCCCTGCGAGAACAAAGCTTTTCACAATGGAAACCGCCGATTCGATACGCGGAAGCAATATCTTTTCTTCTTTTTTTGACCACTGACCCAGTACATAATCCACCTGGAAACCACGGGCATAATCCTTGCCGATTCCGAAACGAAGACGCGCCCAATCCGAGATCAGAAGCGTTTCGATAATATGGTTCAAACCGTTATGACTTCCCCCGCTGCCTTTAGTGCGCATACGCAGAACACCAAGTTCAAGATCGACATCATCAGTAATAATAAGTATATTTTCAAGAGGAATTTTTTCCTTATCCATCCAATATTTCACGGCCTTTCCACTTAGGTTCATGAAAGTGGTGGGTTTCAGTATAATAAGGAGTTTGTTTTTCAGGCGGGCTTCGGTTTTATAAGCATGCCTCTCGATTTCGAACCTCACTCCAAGATCCGACGCCAGGGCATCAGCAACGATAAACCCTATATTATGACGGGTATTGGCATACTCTTCACCTATGTTTCCAAGACCTACGATTAAATATTTGTCCATGCTCAGTTTTTACGGCTGCAAAGATATTGCAAGTTGCGGGAATGTAGGGCTTGAATCAGCATTTTTGCAGAAAATCAATGAAGGGGGGATGGGGAGAATGGAGAGCGGGGGACAAGGAGAGCGGGGGATGGGGAGACCTCTATCCTCCTCAATCAATCTCATCAATCTCCTCAATCCCTGAAACCCTGAAACATTGAAACCCTGAAACCCCTCAACCCCATACTTACCTGTCAATCTCAAAAGTATCCCAATCCATCCCTACTGTAAATCCCCTACGGAAATCAGCTAAGTGGTTGTAGTTCACATTCAGCGTTTCCATTCCTTCTTCATCCGGCGCCAGTTCTGTTATATGCTTTCCTTTAAAGTCAATAACAGTAGATTCTCCCCGGTGATTGGTTCCTTTTCCGTCAATACCCACACGGTTAACGGCTACAACATAACACTGGTTTTCGATGGCGCGTGCAATAAGTAGTTGCCGGTATGCATAACTGCGGGAAGCCGGCCAGTTAGCCATATAGAGTAAAATATCATATTCATATGTGCCGTTTGTCCAGGTGTTTTTGCTCCAGACCGGAAACCTGAGATCATAGCATACCAGCGGGCAGATTTTCCAGCCCAGCAGTTCCACAACCAGTTTTTCAGTACCTTGCGAGAACTGCTCGTGCTCATTGCCCGGGTGAAACAAATGACGCTTATCATAAGTCTTATAGGTGCCATTTGGATCCATCCAGATTAGCCGGTTATAATAGTTGCCATTTTCAACTACCACAAGGCTTCCGGTGATCACACTTTTTAACTTTCCGGCCTGGCTGGCCATCCATTCTATGGTCGCGCCATTCATATCCTCGGCCAGCGAACGCTGATCAACCACAAACCCTGTATTGAACATTTCGGG
>JBBSBT010000230.1:0-5675 GCA_038250985.1 Bacteroidales bacterium | reverse complement strand
TTAGGTGCCGGATTTGCTGCTACGGATCTTCCTTCAATCAGTGTAAATGCATTTTTCGATCATATTGGAATTGGAAATGAGTCTCCTTTTTGGGTACTGTTCCTGTTACTCACCGGAGTGATGCTGTTCAGCGCACTGATATTTCAATCAAAAACCATGAGGGCAATGATATTTGTACCTATAGCCATCGGAGTAGCCGGACGGTTCAACCTGAGCGTGATAAGCCTGGCCCTTCCTGTTGCATTTATGATAGAACATGTGTACGTGCTGCCTTTTAACAGCAAACCTGCAGCATTATTATATGAAACTGATCAGTACAGCATTACGGATACCTTTAAGTATGGATTTACAATGATGGTGGCAGCATGGCTGGTTATAATACTTGCCGGTGAAACCTGGTTTAAAGTACTGGGCATAACGCCAAACGGTGTATTTGGCCTTTTTTAATTAATCCTGCTCCATTATTCAACTATGCGTTTTTTATTTACCTCATACTAAACCTTTTGAAAATGGCTAACTGAAACGCAACTGATTGCCCGATTTATCAGGCGTTTTTCAAAAACAGCGATATAAAATGCTGATAAAAACATACAACGATATTGTGAATTTCCTGAGTTTTGCAACAAATCTCAGGAAGTTGCGCAGCCGGATAAATCAAAGCATTGATATACCCGAAATAATAAGCGAATTTCCCAATTCGCATCCCAGGGGATTTATCAAGGAATTTAAAAAAAGAAGGACAACTATTGTCGAAACCTATTTGCGGATTACTAAATCACTGGAATCAGCAAACTACAACGAAAGGATTCACGCATTAAGCCTTTTGGCGGAACACATTATATATTCACGCTCACTAAAAATGCCGCTTAATGCTGCCCGGGTTCAGCTGGCATTAATGAAGGAAGTTGTAAAAAACCGTGATAACAAGCGCGTACAACTTGAATTGATGCGTGATTTCACAGTTTCCTCTTACGGGCATCCCAGAGTCATCAGGAACTTCCTGAAAAAACTTGATATTATTGAGGTTCCCGAAACAGGTGAAGAACTTAGGGATTTGAAAATGGGATGGGATTTTCATGTTCACGATAACACCTCATATGGACGCAAATCGCCTATTCAGCTTATCATTGACGCATTTATTAAAGGTATTTCAGAACTTACTATTGCCTATAACAATCTCGATCGGGAAGAAGCCGTAAAAGAAGTACTTGAAGCGGGCCGGATTTTGGGAATTAAAGTGAATATAGCTTTGGAATTCAGCGCTTTAACCAACGGAATGCGCTTTCACTACTTGTATATTCTACCCAATTTTTCCAGCAAGAAAGGACGTTTCAAGAAATTCCTGAAACAAAAAACAGATGACTTTAAAGAATTCATGCACGAGCTGGAAGAAAACGAAAAAAAACGAAAAAAAAATATCGAGCAACTGGTTGAAAACTTTAATAATGAGCATCTGCCACTTATAAATGAAGGATATTCACCCGAATCGATATATTATCTTCAACCACTTACTATAAACACAGAAGACAATAGTTATGGGAATAAAATTTATTCCCGCCGGCAATTGGGAGAAGTTCTTTATCCAAAGCTTAAAACGGTGCTCGAAAAAAGAGCTTTGCAGGTTACGGCTCTAAAAATCCAATCTGAAACATCGCCTGAAAAGTTTAGCATACGGGAAATTGAAAGCATACAAAGACGATTTGTTGAAGTTCGTAAGCAGTACCAAAACCTGGAACCTGAAAAAATAAGGGTTGAATACTTTGCGGGAAATGAATCAATAGCTGCCGAAACGGCAATGAGTAACCTTGACGATATTTACAAACTGGCCAAAAAAGCAGGGGGAACTATAAAATTCATTCAACCTCTCGAACATGGGTTACAGGCGGCAATTGACCAAATTCTCGAAAACCACGAAATGCTTTCATATACTGAGATATACAATATGTATGAAGCAATCGACACCAAAGAATCAGATTTCGTAGTATTTACAAATTTTATAAAACTGCTGAGCCAAGGTAATCAGGCAGAATTAACTCAATTTTTAGCATCAAACAACTTAACATATAACCCGGATAAACTTGAAAATGCACAGGCTTACGCAAAACAAAACATGCTCATTCCTGCTATTGGAAGTGATGCTGCCGGTCGGTCGACTCTTGCGCCAGGTATGGGATTTGTACTGGAAAGTCGTTTACCGAAACATCAGAGGAAATATTTCGAAAAAAACCATTACAAGTTGCCGGATGAAATTTCAGAATTAATTTATAAGCTTGCCCGAATTCCAAAAACTCCGCTAAAGAAGAAAGAAAAGCCTAAAATTATCTGTCTGGGGAAAGTGGATGCCGGGAAGCAAAACATGTTAGGCGACGAAAATATTGAAAAGCCAATTAGTCCGGTTCGGGCCTGGGAATACCTCAATCCCGCTATTAAAAACTCTATATTTATTTTGATCGGTTTTATCCCGGCTTATTTTACTGTCGGTTATCAATATGCATTATTATGGTTTGCCATTACAGGTTCACGCAATATGTTCGTTGATGTAATTTCCGGAAATGGTTTCAGACCCAAAGAGTGGCATTCGAACGACATAAACTGGACTAATTTTGCACATTCTCTTTTCTGGACAGGCTTTTCAGTACCCATCCTTGGTTTTGTAAAAGCCCGTTTCGATATTGTCTGGACCGGATCTCACGAAGGATTTATGTTTGAGACTTTAAAATTCTTTTTCCTCAACATAGCGAATGGCATATACCTGGCATCGCATAATTACATCAGAGGCTTCGACAAAGGTACTATAAGAGCTAACTTTTTTCGAAGTATCATAGCCTGGCCGATTGCAGCATTATTTTCGCCCTTAGGCAATGCACTTTTTTTGCCAAGTATTGTACAAACTAAATTTTGGTCTGATTTCGTTGCGGCAATTATCGAAGGAAGTGCAAAATACAAGAACATTATCCGTGTTAAATATCAGATAATGAAGAAATTAATGCCAGACCTGTTGAGCGAAGACGAAGAGACTGAAAAGCTCGCTATGCTTGATATGATCTATTTCGTGAACGAAAGCACAAGAGCAAAAACTGCTTTAAACAAACAATTGATTCAGAAACAAAATTATTTAACGAGATTTAAAAACTCTGTTCTCAGAAGAAAGACACAATTTCCATCAAATGAATCACTCTTTGAGCTAAAAAAGAGAATGAATAATACTGAAGGAGTTAATCAACTGATAAATTTCAGTATTGAAAATTATCATCGTGAGCAAAGTTTGTTCCTGATAAAAATGGTATCTGAGAACTATAATAAACTCCAGAAATGGATTGAAGGAATTGACAAATAAAGTTTTTTCGCTTTCGCTTTATTTACTTTAAATTTTCTCAGACACCATGCTCAACTAAATCCTTCATTTTTTTTCCGCTCAGCTCAATCTCCTTACACGTTTATATATTAAGAATTTTATTCAGTCATCTAGCTTTATCAGCCGAGCTAATTGATTATCTATCAATATATTATCCCAATTGTATTCCAATCTAAACCCGGTAAGAATAGTTGACTTTACTATTTTATGAAAGGAATAAAATAAAAGTACCTTAAGAATAGTTATTTTTGGGGATTGGAATTCATCTTATGAAAAAATTACTTCTTTTTACATTATTACTTTTAGCTGCGTTTTCCTTACGGGCACAGAGTGGCAGTCCGATACGTCTCGAAATACCAGCGCCTGCAGGAAGCGCTCCGTTTAATTATATGACGGCAGGTAAGAACGGTGTTTGCCTTTTTTACCCTACCATCAACCCAACGAGCAAAGATAGCGTCAGCTGGTCGTTTATGATGACTGATGACCAGCTCAAAGATAAATGGAACCTGCTTGTACCGCTTCATAAGGACGTGACTTTTCTTAAAAGTTTATCGACAACGGAAGCCATATACCTGCTTTTTCACGATACAAAACAGAACAAAGACGGCAATATTTTTGTATTCATGATCATACCCCGTCTGCAGGTAATAACTGAACACAGGGCCATGATACCTGATAAAGCTGAAGTAGTTGACTTTGATATTTCGAATAATATTGCATATATCGGGTATAACAACAGGAAGGACCAGCCCGGAATAATCGGGTTCTCGCTCGTGACAGGCGAAAAGCAAACCTATACCATTACAGCTGAAAAAGATGCTTTGTTGTTGGATCTATCCATTGATGAAGGCAGGCATGAAATTTTTGCTGCCTATAAAATCCAGTTTTCTTCATCCAAAAACCATCTGCTCGTAAACCAGTATAACCTGCAGGGGAAACTCGAAAAAACATTTGATTTTCCCGAACAGGTTGACAGAAAAAACTTTAACTCGGCCCAATACATTCCGACGGGTGACGGCAGCGGAATAATTGCCGGAACGTATGGCTTTAATGTTTCAAATTCCCGCAGGCAATACGACTATTATGACAACTATTATAACAGCTATTATTACAATTACTATTCACCGTTTTATTATTCAAGACAGTCGAACTATGATGCTAATTTTGACAAAACACCAGTATCAGATGGCTATTTTACAGCCACTGTCAACCAGGGAGTGGCAGGAAAAATCAGGTATTACAATTTCAGTGGCTTCAGCAATGCCTTCAAATATATCACTGATCCTTCTGCACTCCGAGTAAAAAAGAAACCAGCCAGAAAGAGAGGAAAATCGGAAGATACTGAACAGACTGAAGATACTTTCGACAATAATGAGAGGACACTGAATCTCAGACTACTAACACATGAAGTATTGATGGATAACGGGCAGTTTATCATAACTTCCGAAGCGTACTCGCCCGAATACCATACTAACACCCAAATGTCATACGACTTCTATGGCAGGGCATTCCCGACATCATACCAGGTTTTTGATGGTTTCCGGTATTCGCATGCATTTGTGGCAGGATTTGACAGCAGTGGCAACATGGCATGGAACAATGGCATGGAGATGAGAGACATCCTTACAAAATACCTGAACCGGAAATTAAATTGCACATTCGAGAATAATGAGATGGTACTTTTTTACAATGCCAATAATAAAGTAGCGTTTAAAACCATAAAAGGGAATACAATTGTTGATAATACCTCTTATACTTCATTAATACCTTTACGCGGAACCGACCAACCGATTGATGAATACCTGGGTACCATCGAACACTGGTATGATGACTACTTTATTGCAACCGGTTACCAGACCATACGCAACAATTACCTCGAAAGCAATAAACGAAATGTATTTTATATTAGCAAAATGGCATTCAGGTAGCAGGCCGTAAAACCTTTCGGGAAGGTGATGATTGAGAATGTAATTTTCGGAAAGATAAAAATTTTCGATTTTTACAGATTATGCATCTCCGATTGCTTTCTGTATTCTTTCTGTTTGCAGATATCAAATTAACTATTTGAAAGGCAATGATCCAGGAAATATTTTAAATAATCAGTTATTAAGCTGTAAAATATACAGAAAAAACGCAATGATTAGTTAAAAGTTGATTTTTCAAGGAAAAAGTCAGTTTATAACGACCAAAAAATGTTTAAATTTGTCATACCTTCGCCAATAGAACAGGCAAAGTCACTATCTGGTTCAACTAGTTTCAACCCGTTGCATTCCATTGATCGAAAATCCTTGATAACTTATTATGGGAATTTTTAGACGCC
>JBBSBT010000229.1:0-5684 GCA_038250985.1 Bacteroidales bacterium | reverse complement strand
CTTTCCCAAATTCCAAGTCTCAAATTCCAAGTTTCAAGTCCCAAGTTTGAAAAACCCAATCCCCCGGTTTAATTAAAAATTTGTTTCCCGGGGTTCTCCCCAACGGGGAGATGTCCGCAGGACAGAGGGGTCTTTCCCAAATTCCAAAATCTCAAATTCCCAATCGTAAATCGTAATTCCCTACTCCCTTTTCTCCCACGATCCGCATTCATCTTCAATGAGTAGTGCTTTTTCAAGAATATGAATATACTTTCTCCTTGGAATCAATTCCCCACCCAGGCTTTCCAGGTGGTTGGTATAAACCTGGGCATCAATAATTTTGAAATTCCAGTTGTTGAGTTTTTCAACCAGGTGATAAAAAGCGACTTTTGATGCATTCGTCACCTTGTGAAACATCGATTCACCGAAAAAAGCTTTTCCTATAGCCACTCCATATAATCCTCCCACCAGTTCTCCGTTCAGCCATGCTTCGGCCGAATGGGCAAAACCCGCTTCATGTAGTCGTTTATATGCATTTTTCATATCACGGGTAATCCAGGTGCCGTCTTCACCTCTGCGTGGAGTTTTGGCACAGTTTTTTATAACTTTTCCGAAGGCTGTATCGATAGTTACAGTAAATTGCTGTTTCTTAATGCTTTGTTTCAGGCTATGCGAAATAATCATCTTATCCGGGAATAGCACCATGCGCGGATCGGGCGACCACCACAGTATCGGCATTCCTTCTTCGTACCAGGGGAAAATGCCTTTTGAATACGCAAGCTTCAGCCTCTCAATACTCAGGTCACCTCCGATGGCAAGCAAACCTGACTCATCCACCTCGTCCAGGTCAGGGAATTCAAAGCTTTGTCGCGAAATTTCAACCGGCATCTGATGGAATTAATGTTGCAAATATAGTTTACTAAATTGTGTTTTACCAATAGTAATAATAGTACCAGAATTATTCAGAGAATACTCAAAGCTCATTCTTTTCGATACCAGCCTGTTTCAAAATTGCATAAAGGGTTCCGGTAGGTAAATCTTTGTTGTGCATAGGGACTACTGCACGTTTATTTGAAACAGGGTGCAACCATACCTGATGACTTCCACGACTTCGGTCTAACAAAAATCCTTTCTCCTGGAGTATCCTTACAACATCTTTTGATGTCATTGAAGTGATATTACTCATGCTGTAGCTGGAATTGTCAAAGCGTATTCAAGCATATTCGATTCATCGGGCACAGGTTCGTTATGCGCAACAAGGCTTTCAATGTATAATTCAATGGCTTCTTTGGCCATCATGATTGCTTCATCAACCGTTTCACCATACGTGATACATCCTGGTAAAGTGGGTACGCTTGCAGTATAACCACCTTCGGGTTCACGGTTTAATAATACCCTGTAAGTTAACTGTCTCATTGAAAATGTTTTTTAGTATAATGCAAAAATAAGCATAAAATGGGTATAAAATGAGTATTGCGAAGTATTAGATTATACTACTATTCCAATTGACATGAACTGTTAATCCTGTCATCATGAAACTTTTCAAATACTGTTAAGAGCCTGCAAAATCACCCGGCATGCTTCCTTAATCTGCACTTCATTTATGGTAAGTGGAGGGGCAATACGTATCGACGAATCATTAAACAGGAACCAGTCGATAATTACGCCTTGCTCAATGCAATGGTCGATTACTCTTTTTACATGGGCATAGTTATCGAGTTGCAAGGCAATCATCAATCCAGCCGCCCTTATCTCTCTTATAAAAGGACTTTTGCCAAGGAGCTGAACAAACAAATCGCTTTTGGATTGAACGCTTTCAACCAGCTTTTCGTTTATGATAACTTCTATATTTGCGAGGGCCGCAGCACAGCTAACCGGGTGTCCTCCGAATGTGGTGATATGCCCCAGAACAGGATTGTTTGTTAGCGTTTGCATGATCTGCTGCGACGATATAAATGCACCTAAAGGCATTCCTCCGCCTAATCCCTTGGCAAGCAATAAAATATCGGGGACTATATTATACCTTTCAAAAGCAAACAGGGTTCCCGTTCGGCCCATTCCGGTTTGTATTTCATCAAATATCAGCAGGGCTCCTGTTTCATCACATTTTTTCCGCAGGGCGGATAAAAACTCAGCTGTGCCGGCAATTATTCCTGCTTCACCCTGAACCGGTTCAATAATTGCGCAGGCCGTTTCGGATGTGATGGCTTTTAAATCTTCAATGGAATTAAATTCAATGTGATTAATCCCGGGCAATAACGGCTCAAAAGGAACCTGGTAGCTTTTATCCCCTATAACACTGAGGGAGCCATGTGTGCTGCCATGGTAAGCATGATTAAAAGCTACAATTTTCTTTCGTCCGGTATACCGTTTTGCTAATTTCAGCGCACCTTCAACTGCTTCGCTGCCTGAGTTAACAAAATAGCAGTTATTCAGTTTTCCGGGTAGCAATTCAGCCAGTTTCCCGGCCAGCTTTACCTGGGGTGATTGTATATATTCGCCGTAAACCATCAGGTGAAGGTATTTGTCGGCCTGGTCCTTTATGGCTTTAACAACTGCCGGGTGACGATGACCGGTATTGCTTACGGAAATACCTGAAATCAAATCCATATACTTTTTCCCGGAAGCATCAAACAGGTAAATGCCTTCGGCTTTTATTATTTCAAGGGCCAGGGGCGAGTCACTGGTTTGTGCCAGGTTATTTAAAAAAAGTTGTCGGTCTGTTAACATGAATATACGAATTTTACCTGCTGAAAGTTAAATATATATGAAGGAATTATTTGCAGTTTGCTTCAAAGCCAAAATTACTGTATTATTTTATTAGATTAAATCTTATGCAGGATAAAATAGTTATAATCATAGCTGCATCGTCAGGGATAGGGAAAGTACTTGGATTTTAATTTGGAGGTAAAGGAGCAAAAGTTGTACGGGCTGCACGCAATATCATAAATTCAATGACGATTGAAACGGATTTGCAAAAACCTGGAATTCAGACGGTAGTGGTGCAAACCGGTGTAATGATCCACAATGCTGGCATCAGTATATGATCCCTGTTTATTTTCTGATTAATGGTTATAACCCTGTGATTTTATTTTATTAGATTTTATTCGAAATCTTTAAACCTATGTATTTTCAATGCATAATAGTTTTGTTAAAACACTTTTGCGAATTAACCTGTCTCCCTTCTGAAATGGAGACATAAACACAATGGCTTTAAATAAAAGTGGGTAAAAAACAAGAAAACAGTTTGAATTAGCATAACTTACTTTAACTTTGAATAATGATTCGTGAATTCGTTTGATAAAAAGAACTTAAAAAGATATAAAATGGACCTGCAAATAGTATTGAAAAAAGGATTGGGTGATATTCATTTTGGTTGCACACCCGAATGGGTGAGAGCTTTTCTGGGTGATCCTCAGGATGTTGAAGAACTCGAAAACGCAATTGATGGTGCTGTCGAAAGCATTGTATGGAATTACCCCGATGAAGGGTTGAACTTCTTTTTTGATGCTGCTACCGGTGAGCCTACGCTGAGCACTATTGAATCGGATAATCTTGAATCTGTATTGTTCAATGCCCGGGTTTTTAATATAACAAAGGATAATATTATTGCCCTGATGAACGAAAACGGGTATAACAATATAGACGAAGACGACGAAACATGGGGTGAACACCGTGTTACCTTCGATGATGCACAGATTGATTTCTATTTTGCTGACCTGGAACTCACACTGGTAAGTTGGAGCTCGCGTTAAATTTCTTCTGAAATCTTATATTAGTTGATCCTTGTTCGATATTCACTGATAGTTAATTCTTTGATTTAAGAGCAAGGATCAACAATTTTCGATTTACGAATTATATCTTCTATATTTCAGATTACCAATACTTAAGATATTACAGAATCCCTGTTAACTTTTTTCCGTTAACTATTAACCATTTTTGCCAACCATTAACTATCTCCTGTCAACCATTAGCTATTTTCTGTTAAGCATTAACTATTTTCTGTTAACTATTAACTATTTTCTGTTAACTATTAACTATTTTCTGTTAACTTTTAACTATTTTCTGTTAACCATTAACTATCGCCTTTCAACCATTAACTATTTTCTTTTAACTATTAACTCTTCTTATACAAAGGATGATGATTCAGAATATTCTCCCGTAAATAGGCCCTGTCGAGATGCGTGTAGATCTCAGTGGTAGTGATACTTGCATGGCCCAGCATCTCCTGCACGGCCCGCAGATCGGCGCCCCCTTCCACCAGGTGAGTGGCAAATGAATGACGCAAAGTGTGAGGCCCGATGGTTTTATGAATGCCTGCAATCAGAGCAAGATTCTTAATTATAGTAAATATCATTTCACGCGTCAGTTTGGCTCCACGGCGGTTCAGGAACAGGAAATCTTCATGCCCTTTTTTGATGTTAGCATGAGATCGGATTTCGTGAATGTATAGGTTGATTTGCTTCAATGCTTTACCACTGAATGGGACCAGCCGCTCTTTGTCGCCCTTGCCGGTAATGCGCATAAAGCCTTCGTTAAAATAAATACAGCTGATTTTTAGGTTTACCAGTTCCGATACACGAAGACCACAGCCATAGAGTGTTTCAATCATGGCTTTGTTACGTTCACCTTCCGGTTTCGAAAGGTCGATGGCGCCAATCAGTCGTTCTATTTCGTTTATTGTCAGAAATTCAGGCAATTTTCTGCCCGTTCTCGGCATATCCAGCAATTGCGTCGGATCGTCGCTGATCAGGTTTTCGAGCAGCAGGTATTTATAGAATGCCCTGATGCCTGAAATAATGCGCATCTGCGAACGGGCATTCAGCGAGGTGAGGTTAAGCCATTTCAGGAAATCCTGAAGGTGGTTCAGGGTGATTTCGGCAGGTTGAACCGCGATATTGTTTTCTTCCAGGAATGCAGTAAGCTTTTCAATATCATGCCGGTAGGCATCCACAGAATTTTGTGAAAGTGACTTTTCGAGTCTCAGGAAAGCATCAAAACCACGACGGTACGATTCCCATATCATAAAGGCAAAGATAATGAATTGAATGATGTTCCTGCCGCAGAATTCCTTACATTTGCCAACTGATAACCCCAACCTGAATTTCCGGCATAATTTCCAAAAATAAATTTGCTGCTATTGTTGGATAATTCAGATAATGTACATACTTTTGCACCCCTGTAATAAAAATGAATATATCCAATGGCTAAGAAGAGTAAAGAAGCACGGGTACAGATAATTCTGGAGTGCACAGAGCATAAAACTAGCGGAATGCCCGGTACATCGCGCTACGTAAGCGTTAAGAACAAGAAAAATACGCCCGAGCGTCTTGAACTTAAGAAATACAACAAAATATTAAAGAAAGTAACCGTTCACCGCGAAATTAAATAATAAGATACCATGGCAAAGAAAGTTGTTGCAACCCTGCGTACCACGAGTGGTAAGGACTATGCAAAAGTTATCCGTATGGCCCGTTCACCTAAAACCGGTGCTTACGTGTTTAAAGAAACCATCGTAGCAAACGAGCTGGTGAAAGATTTCCTGGCTAAAAAATAATACGAACTACTGTTTCATACGGAAAGCTTTTTCTTTAGGGGAAAAGCTTTTTCAGTTTTCGGGAAAGCGTTGCTTCGGCTCAGCTCAGCAACATATAACCTGTCACACTGAGCGTAGTCGAAGTGTTGAACATTGAACGCGAAGCATT
>JBBSBT010000228.1:0-5699 GCA_038250985.1 Bacteroidales bacterium | reverse complement strand
GCAACCATTTCCGAGAAGAGCCTGGGATAGGCATTACCAATTACGGAGATCACACCATCGGCACCCATTCCCAGCAGCGGCAAAGTTAGCAAGTCGTCGCCTGAAATGACCAGGAAGTCTTTTGGCTTATTCCGGATAATGTCCATGATTTGTTCAATGTTTCCCGAGGCTTCTTTAATACCAATAATATTATCAAATTCAGAAGCAAGTTGCAGGGTGATTTCGGGTTTCATATTCACAGAAGTCCTGCTTGGAACATTATACATGATAATAGGCAGTGGACTTACGGTAGCAATGTTTTTATAATGAAGGTAAAGACCCCTTTGCTGAGGTTTGTTATAATAAGGAGTTACCGAGAGTATGGCATCATATCCTTCGAGCACATTGAGCCTGATCTTGTTAATAACGTCCTGGGTATTATTGCCCCCGATGCCAATTACCAGAGGAATCCTTTTATTTACAATTTCAACTACAAATTCAGCAAGCGCATTCATTTCTTCACGGGTCAGTGTGGCCGTTTCGGCGGTTGTGCCGCGGACTACAAGGTAATTCACACCTCCTGATATCAGGTGTTCGATTAAACGCTCCAGAGCTGTAAAATCGATCGTACCTTGTTTGTGAAACGGAGTGACCATTGCCACCCCCGTGCCTCTGAATTTGTTGCTCATATTATTAGTTATTTATCTTGCTTAAATAATGAACTACCTGTCCGGCAAATGAATCTATGGTTTCATCTGCTCCGCAATGAATCATTAGGTCGTAAAACAACTGGTGATCTTCCTGGAACCGGCCCACTTTTAACGTTGCTTTTGATAAGGCAGCGCAATAAAGTAAAGGAAGATGTTCTGTTAAGCTAAGATCGATTAATATATCGTATTCGGTATTGATAAATTCATTTACAAATGCATTCTGAGGTTGGTAACGCAGGTTTAAATCTTTTGCAGTAATAATATCCTGTGTTATTTTTGGGATAAAATAATGAGGTTTTATTTTCAAATCGGTATAACTTACTACACGGACTTTCAGTTTCATTTCACCAAGCCTGCTTAAAATAGTTTCCATGGTTTTGTAAGTTGCTTCATCAGGCAGATAATACAAAAGGGCTACAGACCGGGCATTATCCAGGTTTATCTGTATCTGTGGCCTGCTTATTTCCTCAGCATGTTTAAGAAGGAACGACCTGGCATATCGTTCGCGTATGTCCTTAATTATTTTCAATGGCAGTCAATTATTAACGCAATATACATCCGGGAAATCTGTTTGATTTTTTTTGTAGTATGCGAAAATACTTAAAATTTTATCTCATCCTTGATTTTTCACAAAAAAGACTGCTTTACAAGCTTAATAAAATTTACAGACAGGTCTGATTTTTCAAGAAAACCTATCTGAAGTTATCATAACAGCTTATGATTTCGCCGATATACATACGGTGATAGTCCTTTTTAGGATAGTTTGCATGTAATCCTTCCATCTGGAAATGTTCAGGAATGATATCCGAAAAGTAGAGTTTAAGGCATTCCATCATAAGTTTTGCCTGCTCAAAAAAAATAGAGCCTTTCGGCGATTCCATGGGCCTGAGCCCTGTTGATTTCATTTTATCCGTCTGCCTTCCTGATACTTTTCCACATAAGTTCAGTGCTGCACGATGGCTTTCTTCAAAGAAACTCATGGTGAATATCTCATTCGACTCCATAAATTTATATGTGTATCGCTGTGGTCTTACGAAACAGAATACTACCGGTTTGTTCCACAGTATGCCCATTCCTCCCCAACTGGCAGTCATGGTATTAAAAGCATTCAGGTTGCCTGCTGTTAGGAGGAACCAGTCGTTATCAATGAGCGTAAATGGATTTTGATTAATTTCCTGTGGCTCAATTTTGTGAAGATCTTTATATGTCATTTTGTTTTCTTTATTTGTTTTAAATTAAGGAGATTTAAAGGATTTGAACCTAAGCCTGAAATATTTTTCCGGCTGAACCTCAGCACTTCATCATAATATAAAATTACTACCGGGGCTTCTTCCATTACCAGGCGGTCCATCTGCATGTATTTTAATCCTCGCAGCGAATCGTTGGTTTCCATGGAACATTCGTTATAAATTTTATCAAAAACTGCTGACGAAAAATGAGTGTAATTAGGCCCTGCCGGACAAAAATTAGCTGTGTAAAACAACGAGAGATAATTTTCGGCATCGGGATAATCAGCTATCCACGATCCCCTGAAAAAACTAACTTTTGATTGTGCAATCATTTCCCGCAGGGTTGCCGGGGGTGTAACATCAATCTTGATCTGTATCCCGATTTCGCCAAGCTGGCTTTGAATAAACCGGCATAAATCCAGGTACGAAGCATTTATAGTAAGGGTAATCGGAGGAAGCCCCTTGCCACCCGGGTATCCGGCTTTTGCAAGTAATTGCCTGGCTTTAACAGGATCAAAATGATAGCCCACAACCTTTTCCTGGTCGAACCAGGGTATGCCGGCTGGGACAAAGCCTGCAGTGCCTGCTTTTCCTATGCTGTTCCGGAGATATCGCATCATTTTTTCGCGGTCAAATCCATAATTTATGGCCTGCCTGATCAGCTTATGCTTTAACGGACTTTCCGCAGCTGCCCCGAAACTGGTATCAATCAGTATTCCCAGGTATTCTGTATTCAGGTAGGGTTGTTTTGTCAGATTTATTTCGGATGCATACTTTGAGCGTAATTCGCCATTGTTGGTTAACAGCTCATCTTTATAACCCGCATCAATTCCTGATAAGAAATCAAGATTGCCTTTCATGAATTCAAGGAAAGCAGATTGTTTATCAACAATAAAAGTAACCGCAACAGCATCAAGATAGGGCAGGGGGCCATCTGCAGCAGATTCAAAATAATGCTCATTCTTCAGCATCACCAGCTTTACGTCTTCCTTCCACATAGCAAACCGGAAAGGCCCCGTTCCGACGGGATGCTGACGGAAATCAGCGCCATATTTCTCAACCGCTTCATGAGGCACCACAGAACAATACTGCATGCTTAACAGGCCCAGGAACGGCGGAAACGGATACTGCAGGCTGATAACCAGGGTGCTGTCGTCCGGAGCACTAAAATCGCCTTTATTATTGAGTTTTCTAACTTTTCCGAGAACCCAGGCTCCGGGCGAAGCAAGTTTGTCGTCGAGTAACCTGTTGAAACTGTAAACAAAATCATCAGCAATAACTTTTCTTCTTCCGCTTCCCGCGAAAGCTTTATCAGGATTAAAAAAAACATCAGTTCGCAGATGGAACTTATATTCCAATCCATCAGCTGAAATCTCCCAGCTTTTCGCGATGCAGGGTTTCACTTTTAAATGATCATCCAGTTGAACCAAACCATTAAATAATTGGTTTATAGCCCATATATTGGCCTGGTCCCGGGCAAATGCAGGATCCAGGGAGGTTATTCCGGCAGACTCGTTGTAGCGAAAAACGGTTCTTCCGTCATTATTAAACCGGCCTGGTTTACACGCGGTAAACAGGATCAATAAAATTAGGGAAGCGTAATTCAGCGGCGGAACCTTCACGAGTCAGTTTAAAATGAATTATCAAAAATACGGGTTTGACAGATACAACGGGCTGTTTGAACTTAATAAAGTACGATTTTAGTACTACCTTTACAAGGCGAAATTAAATTATCCACCAGATGAAAACAGTTCTGTTATCCATTATTGTATTTCTTACCACGGCAGGCTGTTTAAGTGCCCAGTCCTACTCAACCAGCAAAGGTGCCGAAATGTGCTCGCAGCGTAAAATGCTCAGTAAAAATCTACCTGAAAAATCTTTTAAGTCTGTCAGTGTTCCTGTTCATCTATTCGATGTGCTGAAATATACAATTAATATTGACCTGGTGAATTGTTTTACAAATCCATATCCAAAAAGTTTTTCGGCTGATGTGAAAATTCTCTTTAGTGTTGACAGCACATTAAATCAGATTGTGCTGGATGTAGATGGCCAGTCTTTAACTATTGATTCAGTAAAACTAAACGCTGATTCCTTTTCACAAACCACTGATAAGCTTATTATTAACCTCGACAGGTACTATGTACGGGGTGAGCAGGCAGAAGTTTGGATTTATTATAAGCATGCTGATATTACAGACGGAGCTTTTTATGCTTCCGGTGGATTTGTTTTTACGGATAGTGAACCTGAAGGGGCTCGTAAATGGTTCCCCTGCTACGATAAACCAAATGACAAGGCGCTGACGGATGTAACGGCTAAAGTACCTGTTGGGGTCAAATTAGGGTCCAATGGTCTATTACAGGATTCGATATCCGACGGGAATACAGTAAAATATCACTGGGTAAGTCGTGATCCCGTTGCTACTTATCTCACCGTTATTACAGCCCGTGTGGGTTATCAGCTTGATATTGTCGATTGGATAAACCCAAATACCTCGGAAATTACGCCCATTTATTTTTATTATAACCCCGGGGAGAACCCATCCTATATGAAAAGCATTATCCCGGCCATGACCACTTTTTATTCGTCAATATTCGGGGATCATCCTTTTGAGAAAAACGGTTTTGCCACGCTCAATAATCAATTCGTGTGGGGTGGGATGGAAAATCAGACGCTTACAAGTCTGTGCCCGAATTGCTGGGATGAACGGCTGATAGCTCATGAGTTTGCACACCAGTGGTTTGGGGATATGATTACTTGTGCAACCTGGGCCGATATCTGGCTGAATGAAGGGTTTGCTACCTGGGCTGAAGCCTGGTGGAACGGACATCAAAACGGTTATAATGCCTATAAAAATGAAATGAATACTAATGCTGCCGGTTATTTTTCCCAAAATCCGCACTGGGCTATCTCTGACCCATCGTGGGCAATAACCACTCCTGACGTGAATACCTTATTCAATTATTCTGTTACGTATCTGAAAGGCAGTTGCGTGATGCATATGCTTCGTTATACCCTTGGTGATGATGTGTTTTTCCCGGCTTTGAAGGCTTACGCTACGGATAAAAATTTTATGTATAAAACGGCGACCATCGAAGATTTTAAAAATAAAATGGAATCCGAATCGGGCCATGACCTGGATTGGTTTTTCGATGAGTGGATTTATAAACCCGATTATCCGGTTTACAGCAATGTTTATGGGATTTATCCCGGGCAGAACGGGAAATGGTCGGTGGAGTTTACAGCCAGGCAGCAGGAAAACCAGTTTTTACCTTATTTCCAGATGCCCGTCGAATTGGAAATCAGCTTCAAAGACGGA
Organism: Bacteroidales bacterium; assembly: GCA_038250985.1. Lineage (GTDB taxonomy): Bacteria > Bacteroidota > Bacteroidia > Bacteroidales > UBA4417 > UBA4417. Next base: position 465 of record JBBSBT010000228.1, on the reverse strand, counting down.
ACGGATACACTGGTCCGGGTATTTAATAGTTTTAATCAGCAAAGTTTTGATTTTGAATTTGATAAAGAACCCATTTCGTTAACTTTTGATCCCAACAATGATATCTTGCTGAAGCAAGGCAATACTACTGTAGGCATTGCTGAACTACCGGTGAGCGCATCGGGTTTTTCTTTCAAAGCTATACCAAATCCATTCATTGACAGGGCACAGCTAACTTATATTCTGAACAAACCTTCGTTTGTTACAATTGATTTATACAGCAATACAGGCGTTAAAATCAAAACGGTTGTTGAAAATTATCATGCGGCCGGGGAATATTCTTTTAATATAGATGGGAAAGGACTTAAAGCCGGCGTATACTTTATTGTTTTGCAAATTCCACATCATACGGAAACCCTGAAAATCATTAAAACTCCATAAAAAAAGCCGGAATTTCTCCGGCTTTTTTATTTCAAACAAAATAAG
>JBBSBT010000227.1:0-5708 GCA_038250985.1 Bacteroidales bacterium | reverse complement strand
TTTCTCATGGCCTGTTCATCAAAGCCAAAGGAAACATTTGTCAGTATTTCAACGCCTTATGGCGATATTGTAGTTAAGCTTTACGACAGCACAGCCAAACACAAGGAGAATTTCATAAAACTAACTTCGATAGGATATTTCAACGGTCTGCTGTTTCATCGTGTAATTGAAAATTTCATGATACAGGGCGGTGATCCGACTTCGCGTAATGCAAAGCCCGGCGTTTTACTTGGCGATGGCGATACTTCGTATACAATTCCTTTCGAATATGTGCCGTCATACTTGCATAAACGTGGTGCTTTTGCTGCTGCCCGCAACAGCGATGACGTAAACCCGTTGAAAGCTTCGTCGGCATCGCAGTTTTATATTGTGCAGGGCAAGGTTTTTACCAATGATGAACTGGATGCCGTTGAACTTAAGGTGGAACGTCGCACCAAGCAGTATATTATGATGGACCTGCTGAAAAAGCAAGGCAATGAAGCTGAATTTGAAGCTTTTAAGAAAATGATTGAAAACCGCGATACAGCCAATATGCAGTTGATTGTAAATAAATATCACGATGCCGTCGAAGCTCAATACATGAGGACTAAACCATTTAAACTCACGGCTGAGCAAAGGCGTGTTTATACTACCATTGGCGGCACTCCGCATCTCGATGGCGCTTATACTGTTTTTGGTGAAGTGGTAAGTGGCATGGATATTGTAGATAAAATTGCAGCTGTTAAAACTGACTCCAACGACCGGCCTTTAACTGATATACCTATGACGGTTAAACTCATCAGGAATTAAACGTTTGATTCCGGCCCCGTCAGCCTGTCGTTTTACAAAATAAAAACATCTTTAATCCGTTTACAGGTAAATCAAACTTAAATAAAATGAAACGCTCAATCTTTTTAACCTTAACACTTATCTTCCTTTTTATGATGGAATTAGATGCTCAAAAAACAACCAAAGTGCTTATACATACTGATTTTGGTGATATTAAAGTAGCACTTTATAATGATACGCCAAAACATCGCGACAATTTCATACAACTGGCCAAAGACGGTTTTTTTAACGGATCAGTTTTTCATAGGGTTATTAAAGGCTTTATGATACAGGGAGGCGGTCCTCCGGCCGGCGTGCCTGAAATGTCAGCCAGGATTCCTGCTGAATTTGTTCCTGCTCATATCCATAAAAAAGGTGCGCTGTGTGCAGCTCGTATGGGCGACCAGGTTAATCCAAAAAAGGAATCTTCCGGCTCCCAGTTTTATATTGTGGAAGGTGCTCCCGTAACGGCCCAGCAACTTGATCAGTTCGACCAGAAGCGTGCAGTAAAATATACCCCCGAACAACGTGCAATTTATACCTCCGTTGGTGGAACTCCATTTCTCGATGGCGATTACACCGTATTTGGCGAAGTAGTTGAAGGTCTGGATGTGTTTGATAAAATTGCAGCCGTGCAAACCGGTCCGGGCGACCGTCCGGTGAAAGAAATTAAAATGACGGTAAAGGTGCTTTAATACGCATTTCCCCGATATCCCGAAAGAGGATGAAAGGTTTTAAAACCTTTCATCCTCTTTCTGTTTTATAAAGATATTGCTTACGGAATTCTATCAATTGTAATTTATTTTATTTTTACTGTTTATTAATTCATTTTGAATCATATATTTGTTCTGATTATCTGCAGATTCAGAATTGTCTTATTCATTAATAATGAAAACTCTCTATTCTCTTTTTACTGGTATTTCCTGCTTCTTATTATTTGTGTTAGCTTTTTTTATTTCAGGTTGCGAGTACAATACGGATAAGGAATATTTCAGCAATGTTAAAATGCCCAATAGTGTCAATGTTTCTGTCGTCCTCAATCCCTCGGATTCAGTTTATAATATCAGCGATGAAATGTCTTTCAACGGCTATGCAATTGCCGATAGCCTCAAATGCTATGGCATGCAGGTGTTTGTTGATGAAACCCAAGTATATATGCAGGCAAATAATTATTGCTACTTTAGCCTGAGAGCTGCTGATTATACTGATGGGTACCATAAACTTACTGTTGTTGTAACCACTAACTCAGGATCGCATAGTCTGGCTGATATGATAGGTGCTGAAGGATTTAATACTGCTTTTTCGTGGGATCTTTTTATTGATAATATGCCACTTTCGGGGGTTCAGATTACACGGGTTTTTAACGATAAAGGATTATTAAAGCTGGAATGGGAAAAATTCGACAAGCTAAATTTTGCCAGGTATGAGGTTTTACAAACGGTGCATGATCAATTTGGCGATTCTCACATAACTAAACTTGCCGGTATAGTTGACCCTAACAGGAATTATTTTTATGACAGCGCATATGTTGGGGGTGATGTAGCATACACGGTTAATTTGGTAACGAGACTTTCCCATGTTATTTCAAGTCAGCCAAAACCTGTTTCAGCAACGTACAGTATGCTTTCTGAATGGCTTAACAATGATCAGGTTACTCTTACCTGGAACGCTTGCTCATACAACCGGGCATTCCGGGAATACAGGATATTCCAGAATGATCAGCTGGTTTTTTCCTCTTCCGACACTACCTGTATTTCCTTCTCCGGCAATATTGGAATTATCGGTACAACCAACAACTTCAAACTTGAAATTCTCAGTAAAAAGGATGATCAGTCGGGTCAGGTATTTGCAACTTCCGACTTGTGTATCGGAATACCAATTCCGAAATATATCAGTTTCTTCAATAATAACATTAACGAATTTGTATATCTTACCACGTATAATAAACTGTACCGGTTTAATACAAATACCAGGAAAGTGGTTGATTCCATCACTAACCCCTATCAAACACCCCGATGCATAGTATCCCCAAATGATAACCTGCTTGTCGATTTTGCGACATCCCGAAAGATGAACCCTGCTGACCTCTCGGTATGGCAGCCTATCCTGATTAATAGTTCGGTTCTGAATTCGCTTTCCAATGATGATCTTGGTTTGGACAACTCTTTGTCAGGCATGAGACTTATTGATTTCAATAAATCCGAGGTAGTTTCGGTTTTCCCGGGTATAAACTGGGGTAATGATTTCTATATCACAGAGGATAGTAAATATTTTATCGATATGAATAATGGTGTTTTGGCGTGTTACCAAATCGTAAACGGTCAACCGCTTAAGAAATGGGAGCATCCCGGGTACATTTGGAATTATGTATTTATTCCTGGCGAAACCGACAAAATAATGCTGATCAATAACGGTGTCTGTGAGATCAGGATGATCGAAAACCTGGAAATGGTAAATTCTTTCAGTACCGATTCCTACTATATCGGTGGCTTTGATCCTACGAATAAAACAGTAATGCTATGCAATGCCACCACGACAAAAAAAGTGATGATTTACAATTATCAAACCGGGCAGAAGCTTAAGGAATTTAAAGCAGATTTTACGGATCTGGTTAATTATTTCCGTGGTTCAATATATACATCCAATGGTTATGAGATACCTTTAACTTTTAAAAAATGAAAAGAATATCATTGGTGCTCATGTCACTGCTTTTAGTAAGCATGCTAACGCAAGCACAGGTTACTCTGTCAGGACGTATCGGTTATGGTTTTTATTCAATGAAGGAACTTTCATCATTCCAGGAAGCACATCTTGAAAGCCTTTCTGGTATTCCGGCACAAGTAGTATCAGATTTTCCGCCTTATATTAATTACAAAGCATTTATCTCCTTTGAGCAGAGCAGAAGATTATCGAAAATGCGGTTTTACTATGGTTATCAAACAACCGGTTCACGTGTCAGCCTTACGGATTATTCAGGTAAACTTACCTTGGATCTTATTGTAGACGAACATAGCGCCGGTGTTGAATTTGATGCATTTTCGCGCCTGGTCAGCAAAATGATAGAAATTAAAGGATACCTGTGCTTTGGTGCTAATACTACGATTTTAAAAACAAATGATCATCTTGAGGTCGGTGACTATAGAGAGGATGCGAACTATATTTTCCACTCGCATGGGCTGGAAATAGAACCTGGTTTGAGGGCTATCTATAAATATAATAAGTTTGGGATTGGATTGTCGCTTGGGTATTTACAGGATGTCAACCTGAATTTTTATCTGAAAGGTGACCGGAAAACATATCTATCTACCGACGGGGAAAATTTCATTAACCCCCAATGGGCTGGCTTGCGAACTGGAGTTGAGCTCTCTTTTGATATTTCGGGCGGGCACAAAAAAACAGTTAAAAACTAAACTCATCCTTATAGTAAAGACCAGGATTTAACTTTCTGATATCCTCGTATTCCATTTCTGAAAAGCCTTTTGATATTGCACCCGAAGAAAAGAATTTTTTTCCGACCTTTGCACCAACAGTACTTTCAAGTGCTGAGTATAGAGTTTATAGCGTATGAAAGACAAGATCAACCAGTTACTCGAAGAAGTAAAGCAATTTAATGCTGAAAGTGCTGAGCAGTTGGAGCAGTTCCGTATCCGTTTCCTGGGTCGTAAAGGACTTTTACAGGATTTGTTTGATGCTTTTAAGGAACTTCCCGGTGAGCAGAAACGTGATGTGGGTCAGTTACTTAATGTATTGAAAAATGCCGCACAAGATAAAATTGAGCAATTCAAAGAGTCATTTCAAATTGACACTTCCGGCACCGTTGCTGATAATGATCTCACAAAACCTGCCGGTTTCCGCGAACCGGGAACGCGCCATCCGCTTTCCATTGTACGCAATGAAATGATAAGCATTTTCTCCCGTCTTGGTTTCACGGTTAACGAAGGTCCTGAAATTGAGGATGACTGGCATAATTTCTCCGCGCTTAATTTTCCGCCCGAGCATCCGGCCCGCGATATGCAGGATACATTTTTTATCGAAAAAGATCCTGATATAGCTTTGCGTACACATACTTCCAGTGTTCAGATCCGCGTGATGGAAAACACAAAACCGCCCATCCGTGCAATATTCCCCGGTCGTGTTTACCGCAATGAAGCTATTTCGGCACGTGCACATTGTTTCTTTCACCAGATTGAGGGATTGTATATCGACCGCAATGTTTCCTTCGCTGATCTGCGACAGACTTTATTGTATTTCTCCCGCGAGATGTTCTCTCCCGATACACAGATCAGGTTACGCCCATCTTACTTCCCGTTTACCGAGCCTTCGGCCGAAATGGATATTTCGTGCAATTTATGCGGAGGTAAAGGCTGCAGTTTTTGCAAATATACCGGCTGGGTCGAAATCCTCGGCTGTGGCATGGTCGATCCGGCTGTGCTCGAAAACTGCGGCATCGATAGTAAAGAGTATTCCGGTTATGCTTTCGGAATGGGTATTGAGCGCATCACCAACCTGAAATTCCAGGTAAAAGACCTGCGTATGTTCAGCGAAAATGACCTTCGGTTCCTTAAGCAGTTTGAGTCGGCAGGCTAATTAGGAAGGGGGGACACGGAGATATGGGGACAACGGGACAAGGAGAGCAGGAGAAGGGGAGACAAGGAGAAAAGTGGATTTCAAAATTTCGATTTCAGATTGGAAGCCCAAAAACTCGTCATACTGAGCGATCCCGATTGCTATAGGGTTGAAGTTCTGAAACTCTGAAACCCTGTAACCCTGAAACATTTTCTATCCACTGTCAAATCTCCCCGTTTTTCACCACACCCACGGGATAACCCGGTTCGTTTTCATCATATACGCTTCATAGCCGGGATAATGTCTGCAAAGCAGTGATTCCTCAAAAAGCATCT
>JBBSBT010000226.1:0-5726 GCA_038250985.1 Bacteroidales bacterium | reverse complement strand
TAATAGCAAGATTAGGGGGATGGAAGGGATATGATTCACAAGGTCCACCAGGCGTCATCGTATTGAAGAGTGGTTTAGAGAGATTAGGATTTATTATTGAAGGAATAAGATTAGAAAAAGATGTGGGTACACGGTAGCTGCAGCAGGGATTAAAGTGCCTGGTAAATGAAAAGGATTATACCGTCACTCTTTGGGAGACGCACACCAGCCATGGGTAATTTGATCAAAATTAAGTAATCATCTCACTACTCATTGATTTTTTATGCTGCGGAATAGAATATGCAAATATCCATTTACAGGCCGTGGTGAATAGGATTCAATTTTCGTGTCAATGATTTGTAAGATCGGGTTTTAATCACCCAAATATTACTAGTACTCCAGGTATTTTCTCATTTCCGGATCCATCGAAAGAGGCTGATATTTTCCTTCAATCCACCTGCAAAATACGGAACTTCAACCTGTCAAACTTCAATAAACCTAATAGCCTTGCCAGGCAATGCATTGAGGGCATAAAAACACATGGTTGAAAAAGCGTGCCAAATATAGATTATCAACCTCCACTAAAACAGGAACAAAGGCTGGTTGCCCTACCGGGTAATGTGTGAATTATGCAATAAAAAAACACAATTGTATAAAATTATAATTCAAAATAACCAACACCTTTGCCGAAAATTATAAACCTCCTCACGGAAAAAACAACGAAAAGGAATATGAAACACACAAAAACAACTTTGAAATTTTTAATTGGAATGCTGGCAGCTATCTTAATTTCGGGCACTGCAAGTGCACAGCACGGCAATGCACCTGCCGGTCACGTAAACATTGGAATAAAAGGTGGGGTAAACGTTTACAATGTCCACAATGACAACAATACCAATTATGACTCAAAAATAGGATTTAATGTCGGTTTACTTGGCCATATCCATTTGAACAAGAATTTTGCATTTCAGCCTGAAATAGTGTATTCAGCTCAGGGTGCAAAATATACGGTCAACAACCAGGAAACAATATATAAACTGGATTATGTTAATATACCTGTCCTGTTTCAATATATGTGGGACAATGGACTCAGATTACAAGCCGGTCCACAGGTAGGATTTTTGCTCAGTGGAAAATCGAAAACCAATTCTAATACTGTAGACAATAAAGCAGATTTAAAACCTATTGATTTTGCTGTAAGTTTCGGCGCGGGGTATATACATCCTTCAACCGGGCTTGGTATTGACGTAAGATATAATCTCGGATTAAGCGATATAAATAAAAACAGTACGGTAGTTTCAACCAACAGGGGACTCCAGGTGGGCTTGTTTTACATTTTTGGTAAAAACAGCAAAGACCTCCTAAACTAATAACTGTATTCATAATCTGCTTAGGATAGAAACCCTAAAAGACTGGAAACAATTCCGGTCTTTTTTGTTTTAGGGCGGTTGTAACCCTGTTTGGCTTGACACGCTCCAGAGTCACACACGAATTCTCCATTCCAAACAAATTCCATAGCTGGCGAGCGTCCCCTAACACGCGACGGCACATATTTGCCCCCCCGCTACCGCACGAACTCTCTCACCGCAGGTAATCCTTTCGCAATGTTATGGTAGAGATATAAACAAAACATAAAATAAAAGCATAAAAATGGAGTTAAGTTAGTTACAAATTGAATCAAGATACATATATATATGTATGTTTCATTTCAAAAGAGATGCCGAAAACTTAAAAGAGTAGGCAAAGAACAATACAACTGGTTATGAAAAATCTGATAGTAGTGATTGCAGTTTTAATGCTGATTGCAAGTTGTAAAAAGGATAATAATTCAAATTCCGGTAATAGCGGAATTGTCATTAAAGGATCTGTTAAGCAAAGTAAAAGCTTAAGTTCTGATAGAAAAGCGGGAACCGCGTTATCGCTTTCGGATGCTAAAAAAATTCTGGTTTTCAGTAAATACTATTACAGCCTGACTGATATAGTTGATGGAAGCTTTTCTGTTACCGGGAAAATCGGAACAGGCGTTGCATTGATATTTTTAGATGCAAATAATCAATATATCGGAAACCTTTCGTCACAAGGTTTAAATATGCTTCCGCTAGGCAATTTAAAAGACGGAAATAATACTCAAATTGACTTATCAACGCTTACTTTGTCGGGCAATAGTGTTATCCCATCGCACGACCCACTGGGAAATGAGATTATAATTTCGAAAGCAGAAATAAACAGCTTGAAGAGTATTAGTACCTATTATCAATCGATTGCTAAAAATATAGATGCTGATAATGATGGCATTCCTGATGTTTTATCGAATAAACAATTAGTTGTATCCTCCATATTTGCAAGATACAGCGGACATTGGGGCAACGATAATACAGTGCCGGTCCTCACTGACGACGCACATTCGTACATAAACTATTCTTTAGCTATTGAGGGTGGTACCGGGCTCACTTTTTCGAATGGGGATATCATATTATCCGGTCCAGCAGGTAATCCTTATAATGATATTACAACCTGGGGGTCTAAAGTAAATCCCGGAGGCAACTCAGGTTTTATATCTACCTACTGCAGGCAGGCTCAGGCTCCGGAAGGTGCTCCCTGGGGAACAGCTTTCCTGCCTTTCAAAGAAGGCACATATACTTTAACCCTCGATGGAAACAGGTCCTTTAGTTTAGAATATTCGAATATCGACGCAAAATATAATTTGGTTATTATTGCTCCTACAATACATACTAACAGCAATGGTAAACTTACCTCGATTACGTTCGAATATAAATTACCGGATGGAACTGCTATAAATCCAACCAGTATGTTAACTAATGTTATGGTTCAATGCAGCGATAGTGAAATGCATCAATTTTATAATAGCCCCCACCTCACATCTGAATCAGGTTTATTAGACTTAACAATGGAAACGCCTGTTGATATATCCGCTCTATATGTTTTAAATATATGGTATGATGACTTGTTAGGTAATCAGTATAATATCATTTGGCGCTAATGTATCCGGAATGATAACAACCAAACTTAGTATTGAGGATCAACTGCCTCTCACCTGCTCACGAAGCGGAACATGCTGTTATGGAAAACTTGTGCTGCTTAATCCGTGGGAGCTGGCTTGTATGGCCAGGGAGAAAAAAATTACGCCCCGGGATTTTCGTGATCGTTATTGTGAGTTTGGAGGGATTCGTTTACGGTTTGACGGAAAAGTCGGGTGGAAAGGGCAGCAAGCATGCAGTCAATATGCAGATAATACGGGATGCAGCATACATATGGGGCGCCCGCTAGCCTGTAGATTATATCCGCTTGGCCGGCAGATACAAAGTGAGGAGGTTCATTATATGTACCAGGGGAATGAATTTCCTTGCCTGGAAGGATGCCCCGAAGTTACCGCTTTACCCTATATGAGCGTGGCTGAATATTTAAAAGGCCAGTTAACCACTAAGTTCGAAAAGGCTCAGGATGAATACCTGGACGTGATGCAAAATGTAGCGGATATAGCATTTGAACTTCTCCTTGATACCGGCCTTGCTGAATCGGGTGATACTAAAACATTGCCATTATGGCGAAATGCTGGCAACGAGCTTCCCGAAGCATTAGCCGATAGTATAGGGCAAGAATGGATAGACTGGCTGATGCTTCCGGAAATTACAGATGATCTGGAAGATCCGGTTGCATTTGCCCGAAGACATAATGATTTTCTCCTTTTAAAAGCGCAGGAACAATTTGGAGCCCTTCAAACAAACCAGGAATTACATGAAGCTTCTGTTTTAATAATGGGCGTAACATTGCATCTTGCCCGTGGTATAGGGGCGGATCCAAAAGTTCTTGCTGAACATTGGATAGTTACTGCAAAGAATCATGGTGCTCTTGAATAGTATTCGTAATAATTTATTCATAGGATTGCTGACGGAAGGAGTCTGTATTTCACCCGCACACGGGTTATAAGCCGAAAAGCAGATTCCGTTTCAGGGTAAATTCCCCATTCCCAGGTAGAATGGCCTTTTTTATCCCACCACAACATCCATTCGTTTTTCTTAAAGTCCTTAACTAACATCCCTTGTTTTCCGTCAGGGCTCAGGGGAACAACATCACCAATTTGTATGCTTTGATGTTCCGGAAGTATAACTTCTGCACTTCGCCTGGCTATATTATCCAACAAGTCATAGCTATACCACCCTGCTCGTGTAACACCCATTTGAATTATCCACGGATAAATATTTTCAGCAATCGCATTGATTGTTACTCCCCTGGTAGCATTGAAGGTAGGTTTCTCAATAATTTCATCCCCAGGCATTGTCCGTTTAATTTCAATAGCTGTGGCTCCCCATTTTAACTGCCATGACCTGAAAAAAAAATAAAATAAGCAAGAAATAACAAAGGAATTAACAGTAAGCTCAATGGTAAAAAGTATTGTTCAAGTTCATTCATGATATAAAATTTAAATTATTAAAAGACTGTGTCAAAAACATTTTTATCAATTCTCATGCTGAAGCATAAAAACTTTAATTTCAATCCTGGTTGAACATAAGGACATTGATAATTTATGTCACTTATTTTTTAGATAAATCTTGGTGTGAATTTTAATATTACTCTAATTCATACACATTTTACTTAATCTCTTTGAACTTAAACTATCGATTTGCAATCAAGAAATTCAAAATTATTTCAAAAGCAATTCATCATTAAATCGTAAATCGTAAAGTTTTAAATCCTGATCTGATTGACCAGATGATGTGCTCCGTGTCCTATTCGTTTTTCTCACAACCAATTTTATAAGAATCGATCTTAAACCCGAACATGCAGATCTATTTGACCAGTACCGTTTCTACTTATGTATTTCAACTTCCAGATGCCAGGAATAGCTTCGAAAGTTTCATCCAACTGAAAGTACTCTCCCGATTCTATATGTTTTGTAAAAACCCGCTTGCCATCGGGATCGGTCAGTGTAACATCAACTTCACCTTCCTGCACAGAAATATATCCTTCCAAATAAATAAAATCAACTCTGCTGTTTACTGCCATAAGGGTCAAACCACTGGAGTTTTGTTCAATTTCGCTGGAGAATCCAAAGCGTTCCGACCTTTCTTTTTGGCAGGAAAGGGTAAGCAATAAGCAAAATGCACTAAATAATAGGATTGTCTTTTTCATTTCATTGTAATTTTAATGTTCAGTTTATTATTAAGAAAATGTTTTGGCGGAGAGTGAGCTGTAAGTGAATAAAACCATTCAAGAATCAATCTCACCCCCGATTCCACCTGTAAATCATTAGAACTTTTTCAGAATTCCCACCCTTACCGACAAGTAATTCAGATCCATCTGTTTTGAAATTCCTTCAAACTCAGTTTCTCTCGAAAGCGAATTGAATTTAATGCCTGGGGTTAAACTCCAGTTCGACCCCAAATTGATATCAATACCTCCTGCAAGCTGGTAGCCCAACCCATGTTTGGTGTCATTAATAATATCACCATCGGCATTTTCGGTTTCGATATGGTTATACAAACCTCCGCCCCTTACATAGTATGATAAAGCAGAAGTACCTATCGGATGTTTAAACTGAAGCCCAAACACATAACCAGTTTCTTCGAAGCAAACATCGGTGCCGGCAAATGAATTATCAGCACCAAACCTGTTCCATCCCCAGCCACCATAAATTCCGGTGTGAGGCATAAAACGGTAGTGAAGGATTCCTTCGAATCCAATTCCGGTATTAAGATTAGTCCCGGCTAATTTTGATGTAGCAAGTG
>JBBSBT010000225.1:0-5729 GCA_038250985.1 Bacteroidales bacterium | reverse complement strand
TATTGCAGTATAGATCAGTCCGCCTATACCAAGTAAAGTAAGCAATGCGCCAAAGATTCTTTTTAAATTCATGATTTTAAGTTTTAAGGTTTTGCCACGGTAAACAATACAGTAATTTTCAGGAGTATTTTAGCCTGATGAAAACTGCCTGATGTGTGAACGGATTTTGGATTACTCCAACAGGTATTAATTACACATGTATATTCGTCAGGTAACTGAAAAGGCCAAAAACCTTCAGCAGCCAGATGATAACAACAACCACAACTACAATGTTGAGAATCCTCTTTAGTGTGCCTTGCATTGGAATGTAATTGTTGACAACCCAAAGCAGAACGCCTGCGGCAATTATTACGAGTAAAATGGTAAGAAGTGACATAAAAATAGTTTTAAGGGTTAGATCAAAGGTAATAGCCTGAAATGCTGAAAGTGTTACATAACTTTATTTTCAAGTTACATGATTCACACATTATATGAAGAAAAGGGTTATTTAAGCATCAGGCCTGTGATTATTCTGAACTAACTGCATAACCTATATTCCTGCGGTATTGTCAAATTGTGAACCAGGCAGCCTGGCTGGAAAGCATTAAAACAAGAGGTGAGATTCCCGAAGGTTGAAGTTTGCATTTCCCGCTTCAGATATCTCACCTCTTTTATACTTAAACTTTCATTTAAGCAATAACTTATTAACTTCTGTTTTTAATGAAATGCAAGTCCGATAGTTGAAATGCCGGTTGACAGGTCAAGAAATAGTCCAAGCTTGTTGCTCAGGTGGTATTCTGTACCCAAGTGTAAATCCAGAAATAAAGGGCTGGCACCGCCGTCGTAATATGTATCGCCTGAATGACCATCATACCAGGTTGTTCTTACCAGGGCAAATCCTAAAGAACCTGCAAGATAAAAATCCCAATCGGGACCTGCTCCGAGAACCTGATCAAGATAGTATGACCCTTTTACACCGATGGGGATAATCGATTGCCTGTAATATTTATCATTATACCTGTACGTCATAAAAGTAATAAACGGAGCCAGGGTGAAATTTCTTGCCACATCAAATTCATAGTTGATACTGAACACAGGCAATGAATGATCATAATAATGGTGAGAATATCCGTATCCGCCAATACCAAGACCTAAGTTTAAAGTGTGTCCGTATCCCTGTGAAGAATACGATTTTTGGGCAAATAAGTTAGTCCCGGATAGGATTAGGGCTAACGCTAAAGTTAATGTCAAAGCAATTTTTTTCATTTGTTTGTTTGTTTGTTTGTTTGTTTGTTTAGTTGTTTGTTTAGTTGATTGTTTAATTATTGATTTTAGAATATTTCAATGTTTTAAATCTATAGTCAGGGATTACAGAAGCCAGCAGGTATTAACGCTTATCTTTTCCGCCACCATGTCCTTTTTTACTGCCATGTCCTTTGCTTTCACCGTGTTCTTTATTATGAGCAGGACTGGCGTGTTTGTAGTTAGAGTGACCGGAGTTTCCTTTTGCCGGCCTAACACCTATGTTTTTCTGGGCAGGTCCATGGTAGCCTTTTGCATATTTGTATTTATGGTCCTTATAATGTGTATAAGGTGAATTGCCATGATAATCCGTCAGCACTACCTTATATCCATGGTATAAATCATAATTTCTGTATCGCGTCGGCAGATATGTTCTGTGAACCCATGTTCCCCTTTCGAGGTAAATAAAATTGGATGATGGTACATCATAATAGGCTTCCACATCCGGCAGGTAGTAATATTGCACTTCGCTATATCCGGCAGGACCCCACATGGGTGGCGATCCGATATTTACATTTACCGATACTTGTGCCTGGGATGCAACTGCCAGGAAAAATGCGGTTCCAAAAAGAAATAATTTTAAGATTCTCATTTTATCTTTCTACAAATTAGAATAATTTTCAAGATGCAAAGGTGATCCCATAAATACAGACAAGCATTACACAATTAAATGAAAGAGTTACATAATTCACACATGTCCTGATCATATGTTTCGATTCATATATAACTAAAGAGCGCAGCCTGCCATTAACGCCCTTATATGATTAGTCAAATTTTCGCCCTCAATTGTGGCTAAAGTTGAAAGCGTTTTTTAAAGCAAATTCATTCCTGTCCGCTGATTTGGGATTCAGGGATTTTGAAACAGGATTTCCTTTAGTTGCAGTGATTCAATAAAAGAAATTAACTTTGGTGTATTAGTAAGATATAAATTAAATTTGTGACTCCCGGCACCTGGTACACGTCACATAAAAATAATCAGTAGCCTCATTTGATATTAATCAGCAAAATATTAGAGATGAACCTCCCGCATATGTTGCAATTAAAAATAAAGGCAAAAAAGATTGGTTATCTTCTGAAAGAGTCTTTCAGTGAATTTATAAATGATGACGGGCTGAAGTTAAGCGCAGCATTATCGTATTATACCATTTTTTCGCTACCACCCCTGCTTATAATTATCATCAGTTTATCCGGTTTCTTTTTTGGGGCAGATGCTGTGAAGGGTGAGCTTTTCGGACAGATAAACAGGCTGGTAGGTAACGAGACTGCTTTGCAGGTTCAGGAAATAATTAAAAATGTGAAGCTTTCGCATAGCAGTGTATTTGCCACCACCATCAGCATTGTTATATTAGTGATCGGAGCTTCGGGCGTGTTTGTCGAAATACAGGAATCAATCAATTATATATGGGGACTGAAAGCAAAACCTAAACGCGGTTTGGTGAAGTTTATCATAAACCGCCTGATGTCCTTTTCGATGATTGGCTCAGTTGGATTTTTAATGCTGGTCGGTTTAATTATAAACTCCCTGATGGATCTGCTGAACAACAGGTTAGGCGGGTTATTTCCTATAGATAATTTTTATTTGTATTATGTCAGCAACCTGGTAATAGTTTTTGTTATAATTACACTACTATTCACTGTGATTTTTAAAACCCTGCCCGATGGGAAAGTGGCCCTGAGTGATTGCCTTACCGGGGCATCCTTTACTGCTTTCCTTTTTATGATCGGTAAATTTGCTATCGGGGCCTATCTGAGCCGCAGCCCGATCGCATCATGGTTCGGCGCGGCCGGCTCTGTAATCCTGATTCTTCTATGGGTCTATTATTCAGCCATCATTCTTTATTTCGGTGCCGAATTTACTAAGATATTTGCGACCACGCACGGGCAGAAAATTATTCCCAACGAATATTCCGTTCAGATATTAAAGCATAAATTTGAAATTGATGCAGATAAAACAGACTGATAATTTTCGTAACATCTTGAATAATATAGTTATAAATGCCGAATAATGCGAACATGAAGAATTCACACTTTATCAAGTGTCGTAATTCTCTTACCCTTGAGCTGCCTGAAATACGAGGGCGTTAAGCCGGTGACTTTCTTAAACTGTCCGGATAAATGTGCCACGCTGCTGTAATTCAGCATGTACGATATTTCTGTCAGGTTGAGCTCGTCGTACAAAAGCAGTTCTTTAACGCGCTCAATTTTATGGTTGATAATGTAATGCTCAATAGTAAGTCCTGTTACTTCTGAAAAAAGATTGGCCAGATAAGTGTAATCGTAACTGAGTTTTTTGCTGATGAAGTCTGAAAAATTAATTTTAATAGGTTCATCCGTATAATGTATCATTTCAATAATCGTATTCTTGATTTTTTCAATCAGGATGGCTTTTTTATCATCCATTAGCTCCAGTCCTGATTTTGCCAATTCTGTTTTTAAAATTTCAAGTTGTGTAGCTGTAATGTTGTCTTTTATATCAACTTCACCCAGGCCCATATTCACATAATGCAGCCCGAGTTTATCCAACTCCGCTTTCACTGCCATTTTACAGCGAATGGACACCATATATTTAATATAAAATTTCAAGCGGCTCTTGAGGTATTAAAGCAAAATCCTTGTGAAGGTTTTTTTTGTTTTTATTACGGAATTTCATAATTTTCTCCGGGCTGATCAATCTCTCCCCCGTTTGTTGTGCTAATATACAAAAAATGACACGTTTGCAGAAATAATTTTCATAATAATAAGCATCGAATATGTATCCTTCAACGTCAGCATGGTTTTTTCATTGTGTATAATCACGTAGTTAATTCAGATTTTGTAGGCTGAGGGATATATCTTTGAATAATCTAAAAGGAATTCTTATCCTGTAACCTGTAAGATTAGTTTTTTCTGTTTGCAGAAAACAGTTATTTCGTCGATAAGCTTTTGCGGAGGCAACTTAAGATTCCCGTAATTGACGCCCCAACTGCTTTCCAGCCATCCTTCGCCAATCCACGTGATAAATTCTCCTTCAGGAAACCTGGTAAGAACCAATTCCAGGGAATCAATTCCGGTAACCGTAATTAAATGAACGCCCGTTGAATTGGATAGGGTAACTTCCTCAAATGTTTTGATCCTGTTGGTCCCGATAAGGATTGAATAATTCCATTCGTTTCCGTTTGACCAGCTATACAATTCCCAGCCTTTCGCCGAATGTGGTACAGTAAGGGTATCAATATAACTTTTTACGGAAACACCATCGGTATGATTGTCTTTTGTGCATTCCATGAACAGAAAATGAATGAGCGACAGCAAAATAAAAAGTTTTAGCTTGTCTCTCATAAATACCCGGGCTTATTGATAGCGTTAGGTTTTGATTTTAACAGGAATTTTCTCTTTATAAATGGTTAATGGCTAACAAATTGTGCTGACGAAACAGGCATTCCGGATGCTACCAGCTCAACTGCCTAATTGGACAGCTCAACTTTCCAGTCTCCCGGTTCATATATTTCAAATTCGAACAAGACCGGATAGGATATAGTGCGTAATTTATTAAAAGTGGTATAGGATATTTTTATAGTAACCGGGAAGGTAACATATTCATAACCCAATGACTCTCCAAGTTTTGTTTCGCTTCCGCTGGAAGTTGATATCAGGAAATTTGATATTCCTGTGTTCCGGATTCCATTCTGATTGATATCAACTAAAACCCTGTTCTGAGTGGAAAGGTTTTTCCGGAAAGTATAACGGTCAACTCCCGATTTATAAATTACAAATGGGTTTTTAGGCTTGGGACCGGAGTACTCGTCGTTTTGCCATAACCCGTCCTGAACACTGTCTATTCCGGATATTGTCATGGTATATCTCCCGATTCCATGCCTCATGCCTTCAATCCATTCGCCGGTATACTTATCGCCGTTGGCCCATGTATACGTGCCATAACCATTGGGCAAACCATTTACAAATTGACCTTCGTAGCGATCGGTTCCCACTGCCACACCTTTTCCGTTAGCCAGACCTTTCTTGCATTTACCTTGATATGTACCGGAAATTGATGATTTTAAAACTTTGCAGTTTTCCTGGCTATACAGGAATAAAGAACAAATTAAAAACAGGCTAAGCAGGCTAAATCGTAATTTATTTTTCATCAGGATAATATTTCAGGTTATAGCAGAAATAAGAACGGGAGTAAAAATAGGAAAATCAGTTGAATATTGTACATAATCTGAAATCTTTGTGGCAGGCTTTGATAGGGGAGGCTGGCAGTGTGGGAATTGGGTTTTAAAAATATTTTTAAATGAACAGATTCGGCCTTTATTCGAATAATATTTACTGCTTATCCCTTTCGGTCAAGTTGACTTGATTATTTAATTAAGTGCATATCTTCTTTATGCAAGTTGATCAGTATTCTATCGAAGAAACTTTTACACGACTAATCTTTTTATGCTGAAGGATTATTCTCAGCTTTATTG
>JBBSBT010000224.1:0-5738 GCA_038250985.1 Bacteroidales bacterium | reverse complement strand
TTCATCCAGTTTATCAATGGGGCGGCTGTCAACCCGAAATTAAAAGGCACATATTGAGCATTTGCTGCAAAGGTAAAAAGCGACAGAAGAAGTATAAAAGATATTTTCGTTTTCATGATGATCGGTATTGGTTTATAATATATTTGCAAAGATAGGAAAATATAGAGTTAACCGAAAACAATAGTTTCGATTTAAGGATTGCTTTTCTAAATGTACAAAAAAGCATCTTTAATACTAACTTTGCATATCATTCGTTATTGTGGTTACTAATATCCAAGTCATGAAAAATTTACTTTTGGCATTTCTTATCATGACCTGTGCATTAATAGCAGATGCACAGAGTGTGTTCAGCCTGGGCCCGAAACTGGGTTACAATTCCTATGAATTGAATAATAATGTCGATTCTGTGCGTGCCAGTATTAAAAACTCATTACAGATAGGCGCATTTATACGTGTCGGTTCAAGGGTTTATTTCCAGCCTGAGGCAAATTACCAGATCGATAAAACAACATTGAGCCAAAATTTTGGATCAGTGGTGCTTAGCCAGGATGTAACTTTAAAATCGCTTAAAGTACCCGCCCTTATCGGCATCAAGCTTATTAACAGGCCTTCCTTCAATTTCCGGATAATGGCCGGACCGGCAGTTACTTTTATTTTGGATAAAAAGCTGAAACCATTTGATATGAATGATCTTTGGCCTATCCAATCGGTTGATGATCTGAAAAACAGCACCTGGTCGGTACAGGTGGGAGCAGGGCTGGATGTGCTTTTTGTAACTGTTGATGTAAGGTACGAAATGGGAATTGATAACGCTTACAACGGAAACAGTAATCTGGAGATGAAGAATAATGTTTTTAATGTAAGCGTGGGAATAAAGCTGTTTTAACAGAAGTTGAAAAGTTCGGGGGTATTGGTGTCCCGGGTTTCCGGGTATAGATTCCAAAGTTCCGAAGTTCCGGGTTCCGGTATTCCATAGTTTTGGGCCCTGAATTGCTATGTTTCGAAGACAAAGTAACTCCTTTCAATTTAAGACAATTGGTAAATCAATAAAAAATAAAACTATTAAAGGTCAGTAACCGGCACCTGGCACAAAATTTCTTAAGTACAGAATCCTTTCATAAATTATACCCTTCCGTTCCAAAAAAATATGAGTAAACTTTTCATGAACAGATATTTCGTTTTTTTATCTCTTTTCGTGCTGATTCTGTTTCAATCCTGCGGGAACAGGAAACATGAGGTTGCAATGCCCGCAAAGCCGGGTGTTAAAGTTACGGAAAGTAAAATCAGCATAAAGCGATACGAAAAGGCACTTTTCGGTCTTGATAAAAAGAACCTCAGGAAGGGAATGGCCTCACTGTATCCCGAATATTCTTATTTCATGGGAAAACAATGGCAGGACACCATGAATATACTAAGGATCTATAATTTTGTGAATGACCCTAACATTAAAGAATTGTATGATCTGACCATGAAGAAGTATCCGGATGTAACCTTTCTGGAAAATGGTTTAACTGATGCTTTCGACCGGTTCAGGCAAGCATATCCTGAAAAACCGGTTCCGCAGGTCTTTACTTATGTTTCGGGTCTGGATGTCGATAATCCTGTGTATTATTCTGATACGGCTATGGCAATCGGGTTGGATATTTTCCTTGGGGATGATGTAATTGCATATGAAAAAGCAGGGCTTCCGAAGTATAAAATCAGGCGTTTCACCCCCGATCATATCCTGCCGCAATGTATGTTGACCGTTTCCGATAACCTTGTGCGTTTAGATGAAAAGAACAATTCCCTGCTCGACCAGATGATAATGGCCGGGAAAGCACTTTATTTTCTGGATGTTACCCTGCCGGATGTAAAAGACGAATTTAAAATAGGATATACGGCTGAGCAGCTAGACTGGAGCCGAAGGAATGAAAGCAATATATGGGCTTTTATCATTGAACACCAGTTGTTGTTTTCGTCTGATCCCCAGGGGATCTCGAAAATGATGACAGATGCTCCGTTTACTTCGGGATTTGCTGCTGAATCGCCCGGCAGGCTTGGCGCCTATATGGGATGGATGATCGTTAGGGCGTATATGAAAGAAGCTGATAATATCACCCTGAAACAATTGATGGAAGATACAGATGCGAGGAGAATTTTAAAAGTATCGCTGTTTAAACCGGAAAAAAAATAAAGGGCTGAAATGTTTGACTGGTTTGAAGTCCCGATAGCTATCGGGATTGAAATGTTTGAATGGTTTAAAATGTTTGAAGTGTTCAAATGCTGCGCACTCAAGGGTTTTGATAACAAAGGAATGGCCATTGTATGACAGCCGTATAACCTTAATAAACACTAAATATTCTCAAAAACCTTAATCTTCTAGCCCTGTAACTCTGTAACCCTGTAACCCTGTATCCCGATAGCTATCGGGACTGTAACCCTGTAAAATTCTTCACTTCCCTTTAATCCTGTTCAATCCTGCCTGGGCCTTATTGCTGATGCTGAACTGATATTCATCGAAATTCATATCCAGTACTTTTGAATAATAAAGCCTCGCCTGTGAGAAGTTATCTTGCTGTTCATAGATGATGCCAAGTTGCAGCGCTGAATTGGCTGCAAAATAATAGGGCAATTTATCTCCTGTTGCGATGGCTGCTTTATAATACGGAATTGCCTCATCCGTGTCTCCCCGGTTATGATAAATACGGCCAAGACGGTAAGTATATTCAATTCCGTCCTTTTCATCCGTGGGTTTAAATCCATCCAATGCATGCAGGGCACGTGCATAGTATCCGCCATCGAAAAGAAGACGTGCCTTCAACAATGTTAAATCGGGTTTCTGGTTTTGGTTGGCAAAGGTCAGCGCTTCGCGGTCGTTGTCAACCTGGTCATTTCCCCTGTACTTAATACGTTCAATATAAATGTTGTATTGTTGTGGCTCATTTTCGATCAGGTAGTACCATGCCAGGTGCATATATGCCGACCGGATATAATTCATCCCTTTGAAACTTCCAAGGAAGTTTAGTAAGGGATAACAGGCATCTGCATCCAGCCTGTTAAGTTTGGCTACTCCCAGCATATAGTTCAGGTAATGAAACGGATAACTGTCAGCCGTGAGCGGGCGGCTGCTTAGAATTTTGATTACTTTATCATTTTCGCCTGCCTTTGAATAAATGTTTGCAAACATATAGATAAGCAAAGGGCTTTCATGCATAAGCGGAGAATGCGCCGAGATGTTGAGTTTTTCAGCCAGGCTGATCGCTGCCGGAACATCGGCCGAAAGATTCAGGGTTACGAACGAAAGCAGGAAAGCCGCTTCGGGTAACAGAAAATCCAGTTGAGGGTCTGATGCTATTTGCTCATAGGCTTCCTTTATTTCGGAATTCCCTTCGGGGATAGTTCCTTCGAACCGGAGTGAATGTACAGCCCAGCTGTATTTTGACGGCACTGTGCCAATGAGCGAATGCAATATGCCAAGGCCTGCCTTGTTCATCACAAAATCAGGATACAGCCGCTTATTCTCAATAAGTAATCGGTACGCACGGTTTATATCCAGCCCTGCTTTTACATATTCTTTGAATTTAATCCTGGCAACTCCTGATTGCAAAAAAATCAACGACTGGCTGTATAGATACCACGGTGAATTCTTGCCGTCTACCGCAAGTTTCTGCAAACGGACATCCCTGTTGTTAATTAAATGTTCAAAGTCGTTTTCTTCTTCACCTATCAGTACTTTCAGGAAATCAATATAATTGTCAATAATATACGGAACCTGGTTGCCGGGATTTAGTTTTCTCTCTGCGAGCATCCTGTTATCAGCCTGATCAAACCGGAGGCACATTACATCGGTATAAGCCTTTTTACAGTTGTCATTAAAAGTAAATGAAGCTTCAGCCCTTATTGTAAACAGGGCCAGAATAAGGAGAATGATTAAATTTCTCATCAGATATACATCAGGATCAACAAATTTAAATTATATGCAAAAATCCGAAATAATAACGGATAAAGGTCTGTCTCTTCAAAAAAAAGAGCCGGTAGAATAGTACCGGCTCAAAATTATAATTTTCGGGAATTCGTTAGCTTAATGAATCCGCCAGTTCTTTATCGACCAATATTCGGCCGCAGAATTCACAAACAATAATTTTTTTGTGAAGTTTTATATCAAGCTGACGCTGTGGAGGAATATAGCTGAAACATCCGCCGCAAGCATCACGTTCAACTGGCACAACGGCCAGGCCGTTTCGTGCATTTTTGCGGATACGTTTGTAGGCGATGAGCAGTCTTTCTTCAATCAGCCTTTGTTGTTGTTCTGATTTGCTGTTAAGCTCTTTTTCTTCGAGTTCAGTTTCAGCAATGATATCAGTTAGTTCACTGCGCTTGGCTTCCATGTCGTTCCGACGGTCGCCGAGTTCGTGCTGTGCATTTTCGATTTCCTCTTTGCTCATAGTAAGCTGAGCGACGAATTCGCGGATACGTTTTTCGGCTAATTGTATTTCGAGGCTCTGGAACTCAATTTCCTTGGTAAGGGCATCGTATTCGCGGTTGTTCCTTACGTTGTTTTGCTGTTCTTCGTAACGTTTGATAAGAGTCTGGCTTTCCTTGATAGCAAGGTGCTTGTCTGCTATCTGCTTGTCAAGCAGCTCAATTTCCTGGATATAGTTGTCGATCCGGGTTTCGAGGCCTGCAACGTCATCTTCAAGGTCTTCGACTTCGAGGGGTAATTCGCCACGTACAATTTTTATACGGTCGATTTTGGAATCATTTTGCTGAAGGGTATATAAAGCAATGAGTTTTTGCTCAATCGGAATTTCCGTTTCATCTTTTACATGCTCAGCGGGAGCATGGATTTCAACGGTTTCGTTCGATTCAACAGCATTCGAAGCTTTTTTATTCTCTTCACCGAGGGTTTCAGCTGGTTTAGCAACACTTTTTGCCATAGCAGATTATGATGTTTTATGTTGATTTACAAATAATTAACCGGATTGGTATTGGTTCCGGAAATAAAGAGTGCAAAAGTAGTAAATTTTTTCTTTAATAAGGTATATATCAGTTCTTTTGTAAATTGTTCGCTTTCAAAATGCCCGACATCAGCTAAAATCATCCTTTCACCGGGTATAAAGAAGTCATGATATTTAAGATCTGCGGTTATGTAAATATCAGCATTACAGTATATTGCATCATTAATCAGGAAGCTTCCCGAGCCTCCGCAAACAGCAATCCGTTGTACTTTTTTATTTTTTAAATTTGTATGTCGTATGCATCCGCTGTGAAGATTTTGTTTAACCTGATTTAAAAATTCATCCGCATTCAATGCTTGTGGGAGGGTCCCTATCATTCCGGCGCCGATGCGGGGATTTATATTGGTAAGAGGGTAAATATCAAAAGCCACTTCTTCATAGGGATGGGCCATTCTCATGGCAGCAATAACATCTTTTTCGAGAAATACAGGAAATATGGTTTCAATTCGGAGTTCAGGTTCGGTATGCAATTTTCCAATTTCTCCAACAAAGGGATCTGCACCGGTCAGTGCTTTGAATGTCCCTTCGCCCGACACGTTGTAGCTGCAGCAGTCGTAGTTTCCGATATGCCCGGCCCCGGCTTTAAAAATTGCATCGCGCACCTGCCCGGCATGCGAAGGCGGACAAAATGTAACCAGTTTTCGTAACCCTCCGTCAACTGGTTTTAGTATTTCAGCATCAGCAATTCCAAGTTTGCTGCATAGTAAGCGGTTAACACCTTCATAATGATTGTCGAGA
>JBBSBT010000223.1:0-5759 GCA_038250985.1 Bacteroidales bacterium | reverse complement strand
CCGGGGATCGGCCCAGGTAAACATGGCAATTCCATTTTTGGTTTTGATGTTTACATTTTTAACTTCCTCCGTGGTTGATACAGTTACTTCGTATTTTTTGGAATCCAGTTTGCTTACAGCTATAGTAGGATTTATATTCCCAAAGTTGGCGACAAGGAACAATAAAGCCCCCTGAACCAGCATACCGCCCGAAAATGCGCCAACCATACGATACGAACCCAGGCTTGTACGTTCTTTGTCGTCGCCGGTCATCACTGCCATAAGTGCACCGTAAGGAATGTTGTTGGCAGTATATACCAGCGTAAAGATTATATAGGTTGTATAGGCATAAATTATTTTGCCGGTCTGACTTAAATTCGGGCTCATAAACAACAGCGACAATATAACCCCCAGTGGAATGGCCGTCCATAATATCCAGGGGCGAAATTTACCGTATCTGGAAGTAGTTCTGTCACCGATTATACCCATAGCTACATCGCTTACGCCATCGCTGAACCGGGCGATTAACATCAGCATTCCCACTGCAGCAGGATTTATACCGAACACATCAGTATAAAAGATAAATAAGAAAGTTGAAACTCCGCGCCATGCAATATTTGCAGCACCATCGCCAAGCGCATACCCGATTTTTTCTTTTAAAGCTAGTTTTCCCACAATTTCTGTTTTAACGACCGTAAGTTTACAAAATATTCTTAAAAAATGTGTTCGGGTATTTCTGTAATCCCAGGCAGATGGTTTGTACCGGTAAGAAATATTTAAATGACAGCAATTTGGGCAGAGGTATAAAGCTATTAATAATCAGCCTGTTAATTTCTGTTCCGCAGATGTTTATCACCTTTGATTCCTGTAAATGGAACGATTACAAAAATATGTTCAGAACTTATTTTATACTACAGGCAGATTTTCAGAAAATAATGGTAAACTATCCTATCTTTACAGCTTCTATATAAAACCAGATATTAATATGGATGTATTTTATGAGAAATTGCCAAAAGAAGCAGAATGCTGTATTAACTGTTTTGAAGCAGAAGTGCCTTTTTTTGATGTCCCATGGCATTTTCATCCCGAAACGGAAATACTTTACATCGAAAAAAGTACCGGTTTACGTTTTGTCGGCGACCATTCCGAATCATTTGAAGCAGGCGATATCGGCCTGATCGGTTCAAATCTGCCTCATGTTTGGAAAAGCGATTCGATTTATCATAAAAATATTCCTGATCTTACAGCTCATGCTTTTGTTGTTCATTTTAATGAATCTATTTTTAAAGACTCTATTTCAATTTTACCTGAGATGAGCGGAATCAATCAATTGCTGTTCGATTCGCAGTACGGGATTAAATTTACTGGCGCAGTAAGGGTTAGTCTGGCAGCTCAGATGAAAGATATCGTAGAGTCAACTGGCATTGATAAGTTGCTGAAGTTGATTAAAATGCTTGAGATTATGTCGCGCACAGCTGAAAAGAAATTACTGGCGAGCTCCGGTTATTCAAAGATCCGGAAATCTGTCGATTTTGACCGGTTTGATAAGGCACACCGTTTTATGATCGATAACTTTCAGGAAAATATCACGCTTGATGCAGTGTCGGATTTAGTAGGAATGACACCTACTTCCTTTTGCAGGTATTTTAAGAAACATACCTCCAAATCATTCCATACGGCACTTAATGAAATCAGGGTAGGACATTCATGCAAACTGCTTTTGGAAAATAAAATGAATATTTCCGGAATCTGTTATGAAAGCGGGTTCAATAATGTATCAAATTTCAACGAGCAATTTAAAAAGATAAAAGGAATTTCTCCAAGTCAGTATATCAAAAACAGACAGAACTCTCTGATTTAAAAATATCGATATCGCCTCCACCTGGCCCGATGGGAAGAAAAAATACCTTAGAAGTATCAGATTTATCCCATTGCAGGTATAACTGAATAATTTATCATTTATTTGCCGGCCTGGAAGATAATATCCGTTCGCGCAGTAAGCCAATTGTTTTCAAAGGCAATTCGGTGGTGAGCATATTGTAGAGCCACCCCGGCACATTGCCGCCCGGATCAACAAAGCCTTCAAGGATAATGTGAACATTTCCATTATCAAGTGGACGTATGGTCCATTTTTGCCAGTATTTTGTAATGCGCACCAGGCCAGTATTTTCGGGGATGACCTTCAGCAGCGGCCTGCACATGACACTATATTCCCCGTTTGCTGAATCTCTTGTTATCAAAGCATTTACTGCAAGGTCACGGTCCGTCAGAGGCCAGGGTAAATCGTAAATGAAGTAATATTGCACAAATTTGTTTTCTTCGTACCTGATCACTTTAACATTTTTAAAATCTTCGCCCCACCAGTCGAAATTTTTTGCATTGCCAACCATGGAACAGGCTTTCTCCATGGGCGCATGAAGTATAACTTCCCCTTTATATGCCTTGAGGGAAGTGTTCACCTCCTTGCGTGTATATATTTTTATTCCGTTTACCTCCTTACTAAAATTCCATGGTTGGGCATACGTGCCGCAAACAAAAAGCAGGCAGGTAAAAGCACAGATTAAAACAATCCTGAAATTATACTTCATTGTGCAGAATGAATTAATACCTTAATTGAATACATTTTCATTAGTTTTATCCTCAGGCTTGCTTTATCAAAGATAGTGTTAACGAAAGATTAAAACAAATGTTTCAGGATTGGCGCTATTGACAACAGCCCGGAATAATCCGGATGTAAAGTCATTCACCTGGATTTTTTGTTTACCTGACGCGTATATATGTTTATAAATAATTTCAAGTATGCTTGTATACAATTGTTGTTCTGATCAGTCAACAATTATATACTTTGCGCAAATTGAAGTTTTTAATGCGCATATTCCTACGTTATCTGTATTATTGTAGACTAGCTTTGCATAAGTATCCGGGAGCTCTCAACAACAAATTCATCTTTTCAATTTAAATTTAATTTCACAATCATGTTTATCGGCGTTGATTTAGGCGGGACTAATTTAAGAGCAGGATTAATTGAGGCAGGCAAGCTTACTTCTGTAAACCAGGCTTTGCTTATCGAAAAGGATTCGGTTCAGAAGACCATTGCACAATTGATTTCGGTTATTGAACCTTTAATCAGTCCCAATGTTAAAGGAATCGGTGTAGGAGTTCCATCGGTAGTGGATATTGAAAAAGGAATCGTTTATGATGTGGTAAATATTCCATCCTGGAAAAAAGTGGAACTTAAAAAAATCCTGGAAACGGAGTTCAGGATACCTGTGAGCGTTAATAATGATGTGAATTGTTTCGCACTTGGGGAACACAAATACGGACAGGCAAAAATGTTTACTTCGTTTGTGGCCCTGGCCCTGGGCACGGGTCTTGGCGCCGGAATAGTCATTAACAATGCACTTTATACCGGGAACAATTGCGGTGCCGGCGAAATTGGGTACCTACCCTATCTGGACAAAGATTTTGAATTTTATACCAGCAGTTCATTTTTCGAATCCATGTATTCAACCACTGCTTTTATTGCACATAAAGCCGCGTTAAGAGGAGATTCGAAGGCTCTTGATATCTGGACCGAATACGGTATTCACCTTGGTAATATTATAAAAGCTGTAATGTATGCGTATGATCCCGAAGCTGTAATCCTGGGTGGATCAATCTCAAAAGCTTTTAACCTTTTCGAGGATTCAATGCAAAATGCTATGTCTGATTTCATTTATCCTGAGACTATAAAAAAGTTGAAAGTTTTGCAATCGACAACCGAAAATATAGCTATACTCGGAGCTGCTGCCCTTTTAAATAATCACTAGTATTGGATTAAAATATTCTTTCCTTGCATGTTTTAAAACACAAGTAAAAGTCTTCAAGCCATGTCAATAAAACTTATTTTAAACATCGGATTACTAATCGCCCTTATGGGACCGATTGATACTTTTTCACAAGTAAAAACAGATGTATCAGTGAAAATTCCTTTGAAAGCGAACTGGTTCGTTCAGCAATCCGGCAAAATAAAGCAGTCGGGAGATTTATTGTCGACTCACGCTTTAAGTAAAAAGGACTGGTATAAAGCTTCGGTTCCTTCGACCGTAATGGGTGCGCTTACTGCCAATGGATTGTACAAGGACATTTTCGTGGGCGATAACTTCAAAAACATCGACAAAAAGCAATTTGACGAATCGTGGTGGTATAGCAGGCAATTCGAAACACCGAAACTAAAAAAAGGTGAACATATAACGATTAATTTCGATGGTATCAGTTACTATGCCAATATCTGGCTGAATGGCAAATTACTGGCTTCGCGCGACAGTGTTTTCGGCACATTCCGCCGGTTCAGCTTTGATATTACAAACCTGGTAAATAATACCACCAATAGGCTGGCTGTTGAAGTATTCAGGGCGCAACCCGGTGACTTTAACACCGGGTTTGTGGATTGGAACCCAAGACCGCCCGACGAAAACATGGGAATATGGCGCCCGGTTTATCTTCAGATTTCGGGTAATGTCAGCATGAGTAACACTTATGTGGAATCGGATGTGAACACCGCTACGCTGGGTGAAGCCTCGCTGACTGTTAAAACAACGCTGACAAATCATTCTTCAAATTCCGTTCACGGATTCCTGAAAGGAAAAATTGAAAATATTCAATTCAGCGTACCTGTTCAGATCGGATCAGGCCAGACACTTGACCTGAGACTGACACCAGAACAAATCCCTGCTCTTCATATCAAAAATCCACGACTTTGGTGGTGTAATGGCCTTGGATCGCCCGAATTATATAAGCTGGACCTGCATTTTGAGGCTGATGGAATAATCACTGATTCGCAGAAAACCACTTTCGGAATCCGTAAAATCGAAATGTACACCAATTCTGACGGGCATAAAGGCTTTAAACTCAATGGTAAAGAAATTCTCATTAAAGGTGCCGGATGGACCGATGATATTTTTCTGCGCGATAGTCTGAAAAGCATTGAAACACAGATTCAATATGTTAAGCATATGAATTTGAATACGATAAGGCTCGAAGGCTTTTGGGGAAACAATGCAGATATTTATGAACTGTGCGACAAATATGGAATTCTTGTTATGGTCGGCTGGAGTTGCCATTGGGAGTGGGACGAGTACCTGGGAAAATCATGCGGCGACTATGGCGGAATAGAGTCGGAAGCTGATATGAGCCTGGCTTTCAACTCCATGCGCGATCAGGTTCTCTGGTTGCGAAACCATCCTTCTATTTTCGTATGGTTTGTCGGGAGCGACAAATGCCCAAAACCTGAACTCGAAACACGTTATGCGGATTTATTTAAAAGCCTGGACGACAGGCCTTACCTTGTTTCGGCAGGAACAAAGGTGAGCGAAGTCAGCGGTCCCTCGGGAGTAAAAATGAACGGCCCCTATGAATATGTAGCACCAAATTACTGGTATATTGATACGAAAAACGGCGGAGCATTCGGATTTAACACCGAAACCGGACCAGGGCCGCAGGTTCCCGCTCTCGAATCGCTTAAAAAAATGATCCCGGCTGATAAACTATGGCCAATTAACGAAATATGGGATTACCATTGCACGCATTCGAAACAGGCATTCAATAAAATGGATGTGTACGATTCCGCCCTCGAAGCACGTTACGGTAAAGCTGCAAATCTGGATGAATATCTTTTGAAATCCGATGCCCAGAGTTATGAGGCTATGCGGGGCATGTTTGAGGCATTCAGGGTAAATATTCCGAAAACAACAGGCATTATTCAATGGATGCTTAATTCGGCCTGGCCTTCGATGTACTGG
>JBBSBT010000222.1:0-5779 GCA_038250985.1 Bacteroidales bacterium | reverse complement strand
GGCCCGCAGGTATGGCGAACAGAGCGAAAAAGAATCGGATAAGGGTGCCGACCTGGCCGACGAAATGGCGGATGTACTGTTTGTTCTGGTTTGCCTTGCTAACCAAACCGGCATTGACCTGACAAAAGCAATGGATAAAAATCTTGAAAAGAAAACCCTGCGCGATAAGGACAGACACAGACTCAACACTAAACTTTAATTGAGCGCCCGGTGCAGGTATTACCCAAATCTATTTCTCCCTAACCAACTCCTTCCGGACTAACTGGTATGTCTCAGCATACACAATATCCAGTTCGGCCTTACACGCAGCATAAAACTTTTGATATTTAAATTTTCCCGAATCTTCTTTAAAATCTGATTTTTCAATATATTTTCCAAGTAATTCAATCCTGACCAGGCAATCATGCCAATTACCGGCAACCGCTTCAATTTCGCGTAACGAATTGAGCGATACTTCAGTAAATTTGAAATCAGGATAACTGTGATGCATAATATTTAAAATATATCGCATCTGTTTGGTAATAGTCCTTATCATATGCAGGTTCCGGTCACTCATCTCGCCAGCAGCTAAATTCTTTGCCTTAGTGTATAATCCTTTCAACACTTTTCCGGCACCATTCAGAATGGTTTCATCTGTGGCAAGAGCAAGTCCGTCTCCGATTTTCTGATGTGTAATTTGTGTGGTTGCATGCGACAGTTCATGCTTTGGTTTTCTGCCAAAACGAGACATTCTTTTCTTCTCACGTCGTAAAAGCCATTTTTGGAATTCAGAGTAATCAATGCCGGTTTGTTCCCCGAACGAAGCAAGCAATTGCAGTTGCACCTGGGTATCGCGCAACTGACCGGCAATTTTATATAAATCTCTTACACGGTGTTTAATATGGATGCGATCCCCCTTTTCTTTCAGAAATAATTCCTCAGCCAGTTTGTGAAAAGCCCTAAGTTTTTTAATGCTCAGCCTGAGTTCATGAACCAGTTCGGCTTCAGCAAAACTCATGCATAGTTCCAGGTAATGTTCGATATTCTGATGCTGATGCAGATAATACTCATGTATGGATTCGTGGGCGGGCATTGCAGAAAAGGGGTTAGAATTTGGGTTTTGGGGTTTTGGAAATCTGGAGCTGGGGTTTTGGTTTTGGATCTTAATTTGGGGCCAGGTTTTTCGATGAAATCCTAATCCAAAAATAGTGATTTTTAACGGATTTGCGGATAAAGTTCCGAAAGAAAATGCCTGAGGTATCATTCCTTTGACTAATTTTACAGACTTTCTCAAATACTTCATATGCAAGGAATTAAAAAGGCATTTCTCATACTGCCTTTACTATTTTTAATTGTTACCTTCCAGTCAGTGGCTCAAACCTTTCAGATTAATGGCAGGGTTATCGATTCCGATACCCGCGATGCGCTTGCTTTTGTAAGTATACAGGTAAATGATGGCTCCGAGGGCTGTATTTCGGATATCGACGGCATATTCAGAGTACTATCCAAAGTACCTGTATATAAATTAAAACTCAGTTATATCGGGTATAAACCCCTGGAGTTCGCGGTTGAAAACCAGGATAAGGAAGTTGTGATCCGTTTGCAGAAAATTGTTTATGAACTCCCGGAAATAGTAATAAAACCCGGAATCAATCCTGCCGACCGTATTATCAGCCAGGTAATAGCTAACCGATACCTTAATGATCATGAACATTTGTCTTCATTTTCCTATACCTCGTATGAGAAAACCATCCTGGGACCTGAATCGGACAGCATTCCGCCCATCGATAGTATTTCGTCAGATTCAGCTTACATAAAAGCGAAACTATTCTTCGCGAAAAAGCATCTCTTTATTACCGAAAGCGTCGTTAAACGCATTTTTAAGTTTCCGTCGGATAACTATAACAAAGTAATTGCGAGCCGTGTATCGGGATTCAACGACCCGTTATTCGTATTTCTGATTTCACAAATGCAATCTACCACATTTTACAAGGAAGATATAAAAATCATCGACAAGCGATATATCAATCCGGTTTCGACAGGGAGTCTTAAGAAATATTATTTCGAAATAAAGGATACACTTATAGCTCCCTACCCCTACGATACAACATACATTATCTCTTTCCGCCCTTTGATGAACACTAATTTCGATGGCTTAAAAGGAACACTTTCGATCAGTACAAATGGATACGCCATCCGGAATGTGATTGCATCTCCGGCCCGCGACGAGGGTTTGTTCTCGGTAAAAATCCAGCAGATGTATAATTATATCGACAGCACACATTGGTTCCCTGTTCAGTTGAATACCGACATCATTTTAAAAAATGCTTTAATTACCATCGACAGCGCTAACAATACAAGCCTCCGGTTGAAGGGACAAGGAAAAAGTTATATTTCGGATATCCGGCTGAATCCCGTTCTCAAACGCAATCAGTTCGGAGCTGTTGAAACAGACATCGGACATGATGCATATAACCAGGGGGATGAAGTATGGAATAAATACAGGGCTGATTCGCTCACCCTGCTCGACCAGAAAACGTATTCGTTCATTGATAGCATTGGTAAAGCAAATAACTTTGACAGCAAGACACGAAGGCTGGCAGCCCTAATGAACAGTAAAGTAAATCTTGGATATATTGACTTATACCTGGATAATCTTCTGAAGGTAAATCAGCATGAAGGATTACGAACCGGATTACGGATTTCAACCTCTGATAAAGTAAGCACATGGTTCAAGGTCGGAGGTTATGGAGTGTATGGATTTTTAGATAAAAAAATCAAGTACGGGGTTGATGGAACGATAATTTTAAATGATTTGAGGAATACCGGGTTCACCGTAAAATATTATGATGATGTTAATGAGGCCGGTGCCGATCCTCAATTCGAGAATACGCGCAACCTGCTGAATCCCGAAAAATTCCGCGACATCATGGTAGTAAGAATGGATCATACCCGTTGTTTTGAAACTAACATCAGTTCCGTTGTTCTGAAATATATGACATTGAAGGCAGGTTTCGCTTCGTATAACCGCGTTCCGCTTTATGCCTATAAATATACCCTTGCAAGTTCCGGAAACATTGATGTTACTTCTTCTGATTTTAACTTTACTGAAGCTTCACTGAACATGCGATATGCCTATGGTGAAAAGTTCATGAAAAATACACAATCTACTATTTCGCTGGGGACTGATTATCCCATTGTTCAGTTCTATGCAGCACATGGGTTTAACAATCTGCTGAATGGCCAGTATAAATACAATCGCTTTGATCTGAAGATCAGCAAATCAGTATTCACCAGGTATTTTGGCACCACCACGTTAACATTGCGTGCAGGATTGATTGACAGGGATATTCCTTATGTAAACCTGTACAATGCAAATGCATCCTTCAAGCCATTCAGCCTTTATTCTCCGGGCAGTTTTTCAACCATGCGTATGGACGAATTTACTGCCGACCGTTATGCGGCTCTTTTTTTCTCACACAATTTCGGGAAATTACTGTTTCGCTCAAAGTATTTTACACCCGAACCGGAACTGGTAACCAATCTGGGTTTCGGATCGTTAAGCCATCCCGAAAATCATATTAAAGATAATATTCAGAGCTATAAAAGAGGGTATTACGAGTCCGGAATAGTATTTAACAAAATCTTAAGGCTTGGTGTTACCGACATTGGCTTCGCCTGGTTTTATCGCTATGGGCCTTATGCCTTCCCAACTCCCCATGAGAATATGGCCTGGAAACTGGCGTTTCATTTTATCCTTTAAAATAGCTCTTCACGCAGATAATAATTTAATTTTGCAGAAGCTTTATTCATAATTTTATTCCAAACCTCTTCTTATTGCTATGACCACAGATACATTTAAATCTTCAATAAGGCAGGGAATTCCTTCTGTTTTGCCACAGCCGCCCAAATACGATCCACAGGTAAACCATGCCCCGATCCGGAAAGATATATTGTCCGAATCCGATAAAAAACTGTCTGTCCGCAATGCTTTGCGTTATTTCGAGAAGGAACATCATGAGGTTCTTGCAAAAGAATTTGCCGAAGAGCTGAAGAAATACGGACGCATTTATATGTTACGTTTCCGTCCGCAATACGCCATGTTTGCGAGGCCGATTGACCAATACCCGGCTCAGTGCCGGCAGGCTGCAGCTATTATGCTGATGATCCAGAATAATCTCGATCCGGCAGTGGCTCAGCATCCCCACGAACTGATTACCTACGGCGGCAATGGCGCCGTTTTCCAGAACTGGGCCCAGTACCTGCTCACCATGAAATACCTTTCGGAAATGACGGATGAGCAAACACTCGTGATGTATTCAGGTCATCCCATGGGATTGTATCCTTCGCACAAGGAAGCACCAAGAGTAGTGGTTACTAACGGAATGATGATTCCCAATTATTCGAAACCCGACGACTGGGAACGCTTTAATGCATTAGGTGTAACTCAATACGGGCAAATGACGGCCGGATCATACATGTATATAGGTCCGCAGGGAATTGTTCATGGTACAACCATTACTGTGTTAAATGCCGGCCGCAAAGTGGAAAAATCGAACGAAGGTCTTGCCGGCAAACTATTTGTCACGTCAGGACTCGGAGGCATGTCGGGGGCACAACCAAAAGCCGCAGTAATTGCCGGGGCTATTGGTGTTGTAGCTGAAATAAATCCAAAGGCTGTGCACACCCGATTTTCGCAGGGCTGGGTGGACGAAGTGTATGATGACCTGGATAAGATAATCGAAAGGATAAAGCAAGCAAAAGCTGCTAAAAAAGCTGTTTCCATTGCCTACCAGGGAAATATTGTTGATTTGTGGGAGAAACTTGCTGATGCTGATATTGAAATAGAAATGGGTTCCGACCAAACCTCGCTTCACAATCCATGGTCAGGCGGATACTATCCTGCCGGACTTACACTTGAAGAATCGAATCACATGATGGCAAATGACCCTGATACGTTCAGGTTAAAAGTCCAGGAATCCCTTTGCAGGCAGGTGAAAGCCATCAACAGGCTTACCGCTAGGGGTATGTACTTTTTCGATTACGGCAATGCTTTTCTTCTCGAGGCATCGCGTTCCGGGGCCGATGTTATGAAACAGGACGGCACTTTCCGCTATCCATCTTATGTGCAGGATATTATGGGGCCTATGTGCTTTGATTATGGATTCGGTCCATTCCGCTGGGTTTGTACTTCGGGCGAACCTTCTGACCTGGATCTTACCGACCAGATTGCCATGGATGTTCTTGAAAAACTGGCTTTGGAATCACCTCCCGAGATTATGCAACAGATGCGTGATAATATCCGCTGGATCAGGGAAGCCAAACAAAACAAACTGGTTGTTGGCTCACAAGCCCGCATCCTGTATGCCGATTGCGACGGACGGACAGCTATTGCAGCTGCCTTTAATGAAGCCATCCGGTCAGGCAGACTGAAAGGACCGGTTGTGCTTGGGCGCGATCACCACGATGTTTCCGGCACCGATTCGCCCTACCGCGAAACTTCCAACATTTACGACGGATCAAGCTTTACGGCCGATATGGCCGTGCAGAATTTTGTTGGCGACAGTTTCCGTGGCGCTACCTGGGTAAGCCTTCATAACGGCGGCGGTGTAGGCTGGGGTGAAGTGATCAACGGCGGTTTCGGCATGCTGCTCGATGGCAGCCCCGAATGCGACCGCAGAATTAAAATGATGCTGCATTGGGATGTAAACAACGGCATCTCACGCCGCAGTTGGGCACGAAACGAAGGAGCCGTTTTCAGCATCAAAAGAGCCATGGAAAAAGAACCCATGCTTAAAGT
>JBBSBT010000221.1:0-5780 GCA_038250985.1 Bacteroidales bacterium | reverse complement strand
GCAATAAAACCATGGAGTAGTGTTCGCTGGGAAAATATTGGAACAAAAATCTATGGAGACATAGCATTGGCAATGGGAAATTATTATTTCACACCTCAAAAAGGAGGGGATGAAGTTAAAGTTGAATATTCTTTTGCTTATGTAAAAGATAAAGAAGGCAAATTAAAAATTATTCTGCATGACTCTCACCTACCTTATAAACCAGCAGAAAAACACTAAATAAATGAGGGCTAAAATAAAGCACGAAACGCTATCAAAGGCTATAATTAATAGCGGGTGATTTGCATAATTAGGATACCGATATCTATCAGGATTGCAGCTCACACATGTATTGGTGTTGGTTGGCAGAAACTATCCACGCAACATAGCGAAACGATCTTATTGCCAGTCCCGATTTATCGGGGAGCGATGCGAATAAACCGCCACTATTTATAGCCTAAACCGATAAAGATTTTAGTAAAAGTTCCATGAATTTAGGTCATAAAGCTAAAGTCAAAAGTGTTTAATCTCAATCTATTTACATTTTAATTCGACTTATCAAAATAACTTATCAACTTTTCCAAAGGCAATTCATTAGCACAAAATATCTTCATCGGGCTCAATCACTAGGTTTAGTCAGGCATTCTGACAGGCTCAATCCGGCACTCAGCATATCGCGTATGTCGTTATCATTTCAGGCTCGTCCAATTTAGTTTTCAAAATGAAACACAGTTCTAAAATTTGGCGGGCATGCTTATTACACTACTAATCTTTGAACAAAACACCTGATTTTTTTGTTTAACATATAAATAAAAACAATAAACATAGTTAAAAAATGAAAAACTTAAACGTAATAGGAATTGACAGCAGCAAAGCCAAGCTCCTGGCTGAAAAACTAAATGAACTCTTGTCAAATTACTCTATATTTTACCAAAACACCAGAGGATACCACTGGAACATTAAAGGAGAGAAATTTTTTGAACTTCATGTAAAATTTGAAGAACTATATAACGATTTGTTCCTGAAAATTGACGAAGTAGCCGAACGAATCCTGACTTTAGGACATACACCTTCTCATAATTATTCGGATTATAGAAACACTTCAAAAATAGAAGAGAGCGGGCAGGTTAGTGATGGCTCAAAAGCTGTTGCTGATATTCTGCATTCATTTCAAACAATTATTATACTTCAACGTGAGTTGCTGGATCTTTCTGCCGATGCCGGCGACGAAGGAACCAATGCCCTGATGAGTGACTATATCCGGGCACAGGAAAAATTAGTCTGGATGTATTCCTCATTTTTGAATAAACAGCAATAAGGTGCTAACTGTCAAACAGAACTTTGCAAACTGCAAATTATTCAACATAACTTTACATCTGTTTACGCTTTCCGTTTCATTGGTTTTAACCTCAATACTATTTTTTTAGATGTCTTCTTATCTGATAATCGGAGCTTCATCAGGAATCGGCAAAAAACTTTCGGAACAATTGCTTGATTCGGGTCACAGCGTCGTTGCCACTTATTTTAAAAACAAACCTGAAACCCATTCAGCTGCAACAGATTATCATTATCTGAATGTACTGGATGAAAATAACTCATTTGATTTCCTGCCCGATTCACTGGACGGTTTGGTGTATTGTCCCGGAAGTATAAATTTAAGGCCTTTTGAACGGATAAAGCCAGTAGATTTTGTTGCTGATTTTAACCTGCAGGTACTAGGAGCCATTAAAATAATTCAGGCTGCATTGCCCCGGTTGAAAAAAGCAGAAAATGCTTCCATCGTATTATTTTCGACGGTTGCAGTTCAAACAGGATTTCCTTTTCACACACAGGTTTCGGTTTCAAAGGGCGCTATCGAAGGTTTAACCCGCGCCCTTGCTGCAGAATTTGCCCCTAAAATTCGCGTAAATTGTATCGCTCCATCATTAACCGATACACCGCTTGCATCTTCTTTGTTAAATACCGACCAAAAACGGGAAGCAAATGCGCTGCGTCATCCATTAAAGAAAACCGGCACACCTGAAAATATAGCCGATATGGCAGAATTTTTACTTTCGAAAAAAGGGAGCTGGATATCGGGACAGATATTTCATGTTGATGGCGGGATGTCGTCACTCAAAGTTTAATGTATGCAGATACTACTCGCAAGGACCGCATCCGTTTAAATTCAAAAACGAAAAAGTAACAATCACCTCAATAATTTATTAATAATAATGATTAAACAAATGCTCCCCCACCGATCTCTTGGAAAATCCGATCTGATGATAACGCCTATAGGTTTAGGCTGCTGGCAGTTTAGCAAACAAAAAAACATGGCCGGAAAATTCTGGCCAAACATGGAAGATGATCTCATTAAACAAATGGTAAAAATATCATTGGAAGGTGGCATCAACTGGTTCGATACTGCCGAATTATATGGAAACGGTGCTTCCGAAAAAGCGCTGGCTGAATCACTCAGTGATCTTGGTAAAAAGCCGGGTGAAATTATAGTGGCAACCAAATGGTGGCCCATGTTCAGAACTGCTTCTAATATCCTGAAGACAATTGATCAGCGGATTGAGGCACTGGCGCCTTACCCCATTGACCTTTACCAGGTTCACCAGCCATGGGGTTTCTCGAACGAAAAGGCCGAAATGGAATCCATGGTGAAGTTGGTACAAGCGCAAAAGATCAGGTATGTTGGCGTCAGTAATTTCCCGGCCTCAAAAATGAGATCCGCCTGGGAAGCGCTGCAGAAACATGGCATTCAACTGGTTTCCAACCAGGTAAGGTACAACCTGCTCGATCGTAAAATTGAATCAAACGGAATACTGCAAACTGCGAAAGAACTTGGCATTAGCATCATAGCTTACTCTCCACTTGCGCAGGGATTAGTTACCGGGAAGTTCCACGATAACCCTGATTTGTTAAAGAACCTCGGTATGCGTAAATACTCGTCCACTTTTAAGCCTGCCGGAATGGAAAAGAGCAGGCCATTGGTAAAAACGGTTCAGGAATTAGCCATCAAATATGGTGTAAGTGCATCGCAGGTCGCACTCAATTGGCTGATCACTAATCATGGCGAAACGGTGGTGGCTATTCCCGGTGCTACCAAAGAATCTCATGCAAAAGAGAATTCCGGGGCAATGACTTTTTCTCTTTCTGCTGAAGATCTGTCCCTCCTCGATAAAAAGAGTGCCATTTTCAAATAATGTTTGCAAAACACGACATAAACGCTAACAAAAAATAACATGATTGACTTTTTAAAGGTCGGATCCCGATAGCTATCGGGACGGAAGCTGGGAGAATGTGCCTACTTCCAACTTCGGTCTTCCAACAATTTTAACAATTCATGCCATGAAAGCAGCTAAAATATTCGCAGTTACTGGAACACTCATCATGTTCTTTACACTTGCTTACGGGTTTATCGCAGGAGATTTTTTCAAAGAAGGCAGCATTCTGTTTTCGATGGCATGGGGGAAAGTAAGTTTAATTGATGTGTACATCGGGTTCTTTTTATTTTCGGCATGGGTTCTTTACCGCGAAGAGAAATTAATGACTGCATTGCTATGGATAATTTCAATCATGATTTTAGGTAACTTCGTTACTTGTTTGTACGCAACAATCGCTTTATATAAATCAGGTGAAAATTTTAAACGTTTCTGGCTCGGACAACATTTTAATTAGTTCGATGAATACAATACCAGTCATAGAAGTTGATGGGCGCAGGCTTTATTACACCTTTGTTGCAGGTGCCAGGAATATTCTTGCGCATCAGGCTTACCTGAATAAAATAAATGTTTTCCCTGTAAATGATGGCGACACAGGCAGTAATATGGCCACCACCATACAATCTGTGATCGATTCCATTCATCCTCATAAATCCTATAAAATCACAGCCGGGCTGATCGCAGAAACTGCCATGACCAATGCCCGTGGCAACTCCGGTATTATTTTTGCCCAGTTTCTTTATGGGATCAGTAAAGAAGCCGGTGATCAGAGCAGCATAAACATTCCTCAGTTTGCTGAAAGTATCAAAAAATCGATTCCTTATATGTACGAGGCTGTTGCCAATCCGTTAGAAGGCACCATGCTTACCGTTATCAGGGAATGGTCGGATTTTATATACAACCATCGTGAAATAATCACCGATTTCAACCAGTTGATTATTCGGTCGCAGGAAGTGGTGATAAAATCACTTGCTAACACTAAAACTCAGTTGCTCGCTCTCTCAAGAGCCAATGTGGTAGATTCAGGTGCCAATGCATTTGTTCTGTTTATCGAGGGAATTATTGATCTTATAAAAACCCGCAGTATAAGAACTTTATTACATACAAAACCGGTAGCACTCGTTTTGCCTTCAAATAATGATCATGTTCCGGAAGAAGTAAAATTCAGATATTGCACCGAAGGTATTTTGAAAAACCTCTCCATTGATCAAAAATCCCTGACAAAAATTCTGCAGCAACATGGAGACTCGATTGTTATTGGCGGTAACGAAAAAACCAAGCATATACATATCCATACGAACAATCCCGCTGAAATGTTTCAGCAATTGAACGATATCAGCCTGGTAACCTTTCATAAGGCCGATGATATGTTGCGCCAGAGTGAAGCCATTTTTAACCGAAAATGGAAAATAGCGTTGGTTACCGACTCCACCTGCGATCTGCCGAAGGAAATCATAGATAATTATCAAATTAACCTGCTGCCAATCAATATAAATTTCGGCGAAAGCCATTACCTGGATAAAATAACCATTCAACCCGATCAGTTCTATTCACTACTCGACAAGCAAAGTGAATTTCCAAAGACGTCTCAGATCAATGAAAAGGCATTCGTTAATTTATATACCCAACTTTCAGCCAGTTACGATTCCATCATAGCCATTCATCTGACCGATAAATTCAGCGGAACCTGCTTTAACAGTCAGAAAGCGGCAAAAACCGTGAATGCTGAATTTAACAAACCCATTTCGGTTATCAATTCCAAAAATCTGTCAGGGGCGCTTGGATTGATAGTTCTGCGTGCAGCTCAGGCTATTGAAACCGGGCATCCGCATGATGAAATTGTTGCTATGACTGAACAATGGGTCAGAGATACGCAAATTTATGTGAGTGTAAAAACACTCAAATATATGGTGCGTGGCGGACGGGTTTCACACTTCAAAGGCTTCATTGCGAAAATGATGAATGTCAATCCTATTGTTTCAATGGATGAACATGGTGCTTCTTATGTTTTTGGTAAAACATACAGCCAGCAATCCAATATGGAAAAAGTGATGGCGCACCTCAGGAGTTCAGGAAATGGAAGGGAAATTTGGAATAGCATTGTACTGCATGCTCAAAATGAGGAAGCAGCCGAATGGTATGCCATAAAAATGAAAGAATTCACAGGCAAAGAACCGGTGGCAGTGGTAAATATTTCTCCGGTAATCGGAGCCAATGCCGGCATCGGCACTGCTTCAGTTGCCATTATGTTTAAATAAAAAAGACTATGACATTTTTTCAGATTTACCTGCTTGCGTTTGCAGCCATTATGACTATGATGACTATTCTCTGGTTGATCAGCATTAAAATCACGAACGTGAGTATTGTTGATCTGTTCTGGGGTTTTGGATTTGTGGTTGCCAGTGCGGTTTACTTTATTTTTACCGAAGGAATTGAAACACGTAAAATCCTTTTAATGACTCTGGTTGCCATCTGGGGTTTACGTTTGTCAATTTACCTGGCATGGCGTAACATCGGCAAAGGCGAGGATTTCAGGTATCAGAAATTCAGAAAAGATTTTGGAGAACATCGGTATTGGTGGTACAGTTTCTT